>CAZFKD010000139.1:1562-9093 GCA_964519695.1 uncultured Spirochaetaceae bacterium | reverse complement strand
GTCGGCATCGGCGAGGCGTCGCTCTCGCCCTCGGCCTACTCGATCATCAGCGACGTCTTCTCGCCCGCCAAGCTCGCCCGGGCGATCTCGGTCTACGCGAGCGGGATCTACCTCGGCTCCGGCCTCGCCTTCATGCTCGGTGGACGCGCGGTCGCCAGCCTGCGCGGGACGGAGGCCTGGCAGCTGCCGCTCGTCGGCGCGGTCGAGGGCTGGCAGAAAGTCTTCTTCTTCGTCGGTCTGCCGGGGCTCTTCGTCGTGCCGATCCTGCTGCTCACGCTGACCGAGCCCGTGCGCCGGGGCGTGATCGTCGTCGCGGGCGGAACCTCGGCGATCGGTCTGCCGCTCTCGCATGCCTTCGCGTTCGCGCGCCGGAACTGGCGGGCGCTCGCGACCCATCATCTGGGCTTCGCGCTGCTCTCGTTCTCGAGCTACGGCGCGAGCGCCTGGCTGCCCTCGATGTTCCAGCGGGTCCACGGCTGGAACGTCGCGGATTTCGGCTTCGTCTACGGGATCATCGTGTTCGTCGGCTCTTCGGCCGGGGCGATCGGCGGCGGCTTCTTCGCCGACGCGCTCGCGCGGCGCGGCCATCTCGACTCGAAGATCCGCGTCGGCTGGCTCGCGGCGATGGCCTGGCTGCCGTTCGGGATCGCATTCCCGCTGGTCGAGAACGGCGTCCTCGCGATGGCACTCGTCGCGCCGGCGGCGTTCTTCGCGGCGATGCCCTTTGGTGTCGCTCCGGCCGCGATCCAGGAGATCACGCCCAACAACCTGCGCGGCCAGATCTCGTCGATCTACCTGTTCGTGATCAACCTGATCGGTCTCGCGATCGGACCCCTCGTGATCGCGCTCTTCACCGACTACGTCTTCGACGAGGCACGCTACGGCGCGAGCGGAATCCGCTGGTCGATGCTCTCGACGACGGCCTTCGCCCATGTCGCCGCCGCGCTGCTCCTCGGCCGGGGTCTCGTGGAGTTCAGGCGCGTTCTCGCGTGCTCGCCGCCGCCTTGAGATAGACGGTGGCGACGTCGCTCTCGTCGAGAAATCCGACGACGGCGCCGCGCTCGTCGACGACCGGGACTTCGCGCAGCCCCTCGGTCACGATCCGCTCGGTCGCGAGCCGCAGATCGTCGTCGGGCCGGACCGAGACCGGCGGCCGCATCAGGTCCGCCGCGATCGCCCAGGGCAGATCGGGCCCCTCGTTCGCGAGGATGCGCAGCCCGTCCGACGTCACGAGCCCCGCCATCCGCCCGTCCGCGTCGACGACCGGAAAGACGTCCTGCCAGGTCGACTCGCTGATGCGCGCCAGCATCTCGCGCGCGGGCGTCTGCGGATCGAAGCGCACGAACGGCCGGCCGTGGCTCATCAGCTCGGAGACGCGGGTCGACTTCAGGACATCGACCAGCAGCGCATCGCGGTGGACCGGCGATTCCCGCAGCGTCGGGACCTGCGCCGGATAGAGCGTCTGGCGCCGGAGCGCGACGAAGGCGATGCCCTGGGCCAGCATGAGCGGCACGAGCAGGTCGTAGTTCCCCGCCAGCTCGCAGACGAGCACGAGCGCCGCCAGCGGAACGTGCGCGATGCCGCCATAGAAAACGCCCATCCCGACGAGCGCGAACGCCCCCGGATCGATGGCGGGATCGCCGAGCACGATCTGGGCGGCGCGGCCGAAAGCGCCGCCGAACAGACCGCCGATCGCGAGCGACGGCGCGAAATCCCCGGCGCTGCCGTCCGAGCCGATCGTCAGCGACGCCGCGACGATCTTCGCGAACGACAACATCAGCAGGAGGAAGACGCCGGCGAGGCCCGGGGGCAGCCAGTCCGCTCCGCTGATCGCCGCCTGCACCGCGCCGTAGCCGCCGCCCAGGATGCCGAAGCCATGGCCGGCGCTGCCCGAGCGCGCGCCGGCGTAGAGCAGGATCGGCGTGCAGAACGCGCCGAGCAGGAGCCCGCCGAGGGCCGGGCGCGCCCAGTCCCGGAGCGGAAGCGCCTGGAAGAAGCGGCGGGCGATCCGGAGCGCGGTCACGAAGCCGGCGGCCATGCCCGCGAGCAGCAGCGCGAGCAGTCCGTAGAGCGGCAGATGGCCGGGGACGAAGGGAAAGCGCAGGGCGTGGGTGAAGAGCGTGCTCTCGCCGAAGATCGAGATCACGACGGAGTAGGCGACGACGCTCGCGAGGATCGAGGGGACGAGCGCGTCGGCCTCGAATCCGTCGCGGTAGAGGATCTCGACGGCGAGCAGCGCGGCGCCGAGCGGCGTGCGGAAGACGGCCGCGATGCCGGCCGCGATGCCCGCGACGAGCAGGATGCGGCGCTCGCGCGGGCTGACGCGCAGCGTGTTCGCGACGAACGATCCGAGGGCGCCGCCGATCTGCATCGTCGGTCCCTCGCGGCCGCCCGCGCCGCCGGTGCCGAGGGTGCAGAGGGAGGCGAGGGTCTTGATCCAGACGACGCGCCGGCGGACGATGCCGCCCTGGCGATGAAAGGCCGCGATCGTCGCGTCGGCGCCGCCGCCGCGGGTCTCGGGCGCAAGCTGCGTCAGCAGGCCGCAGGCGAGGCCGCCGAGGGCGGGGAGCAGGATCAGGAGCCAGGGGCGGAAGGGCGTCTCGCTCGGCCCGAGCGAGAGCGTCTCGCCGTGGGCGCGCAGGACCGAATAACCGGCGAGCTCTTCGAGCAGCAGGTATTGCAGGACTTCGACTGCCGCGAAGAAGAAGGCGCCGACGAAGCCCGCAGCGACGCCGACGAGCGTCGCATGGAAGAGTGTCCGGCCGACGATCCCGAGATCGAGGGGGCTCGCGTCGGCGGCGACATTCGGCAGCAGCAACGCGTCGCGGAGAGTCCAGGCCCGCCGGCGGCGAGGCGGGCCGTCTTCCTCGCGCGGCGCCGCCGGATTCGCTCCGTCGGGAGGCTCAGCCACGCCAGAGCTCCAGCAGCTCCCCCGCCGTGGCACGGGTCGTGATGCGGGCGAGGCCATGCTCGACGACCTGCTTCGCATACTCCATCGGATAGCCGGCGACACAATCGGTCGCGAGCACGACGTGGTAGCCGTGATTGAGCGCCTCGATGACGACACCCGGGATCCCGACGTTGAGCGAAACGCCGGTCGCGACGACGGTCTCGACGCCGAGCGAGCGCAGCGCCATGTCGAGATTCGTGCCGTGGAAGGGCGACATCCCGTGGGTGCGCACGGTGTCGAGATCGGCGGGATCGGGGCCGAGCTCGGGGATCACGTCCGCGGCGGGTTCGCCGAGCACGAGATAGTCCGGATCCTCGAGCATCCGGTTCACGAGCGGGATGTTGAAGAAGCTCCCCTTGCGATCGCGTCGGAAGGCGGCGCGACAATGCACGACCGGAACCCCCGCCGCGCGCGCCCCCGCGACCAGCGCGCCGAGCCGCTTCGGGATTCCCTCCGAAGCGACGACGTCGGCGAGCGCGCGGATGACGGCGAGATCGCCGATCACGCCCCGTTGCATCTCCATCGTGAGTACGGCGACCTTGCCCGCCGCCGCGATCTCCGTCAGTCGGCCCATTTCCGTTTCTCCTTCGGGTGTCGGCGTCCTGGTGTCGGCGTCAGTGGTGTCCGCGCTCGGGCGCGGCCGGAGCGAAGACCTCCCGGCCATCCACCTCGACGCGGATGCGGCGGAGCTTCAGCTCGAAGATCCGCCATTTGCCGTCCGCATCCTTGCGATAGCGCTCGTAGTACCAGCCGACGCCCCAGAGCGTTCGGCGCGGACTGCCCGCCGGAAACCAGAGCATGTCCTCCATCGCCCAGGTCCCGACGGCGGTCGTCGCGCTCGTCAGCTCGATGATGGGGGTATGACCGTGGTGGCAGGTCGTGACGCCTTCGAGGATCGGGGGCAGGAAATCGAGGAAGGCCTGGCGGCCCTTCAGCAGCGGCGAGTCGTCCTGGGTCGTATCGATGGTGCAGTCGACGCAGAACACGTCGGACCATTCCAGCCAGCGCTTCTGATCCATCAGCAGGAAATAGCGGGCCTTCAGCTGCTTGATCTGCTCGATCTCGACGAGCGCATCGGGGGTCATCGCTTCTCCTGGGAGCGGGCGCTGGGGTGGCGGGGTTGTCGGGCTCGGGCGGAACCCTCGCGCGTGAGCAGGGACCGCCGCAAGGGCTTGGACCCGCGGGGCACCGAACCGGCAGAACGCATGCATATGCGATGGTATTTAGACCCGACAAGGGTCAGGGCTCATTCTGCCGGCCGGGCGGCCGATGGGAGCGGGGCAAGGGATGAAATCGACATTGATTTTCATTTTCCTGGCCCTTAGAATGCGTCGACTCGCAAAACAGGGACGGACGCCATGCTCGTTTGCCATTGCCGCGGAGTGTCGGATCGCCAGATCAAGCGGGCCGTGAAGAACGGCGCTGGCTCCCTCCGCGAGGTCGCCCGGGCGACCGGCGCCGGCATGCGCTGCGGCGGCTGCCGGGAGAATGTCGCGAAGGTCGTCGAAGAGGCGATCCAGTGCGAGTTCCGACCGAGTTCGGTGTCGAGCATGATCCGCCTCGAGCTCCCCCTCTCTGCCAAGTAGAGAGCTGCCAAGTAGAGAGCTGCCAAGTAGAGAGCTGCCAACGAGAGAGCCGCCAAGCAGAGATCCGCCGAGAGCTGAAACCGCTCCAAAGGCCTGCCGCTGCCGAGCGTTCACTCGCCGTCGACTTCGCCGATGGGTGCGTAGTGCTCGTGCTGGGGAAGCGCGTCGCGGATCGTGTACCAGCTCGCCTTCGAAGCCACGAAGATGTGCGCCTCGGGCTCGATCCCGGCCGGATCGTCGAGGCTGCCGATCGCGACGAACTCGTGATCGGGCAGCGCGGCATGGCGGAAGAAGAGCCGCGAGCCACAGACGGCGCAGAACGAACGCACGACCGCCTCCGACGAGGCGTGGCCCGTCAACTGGTCGGCGCCCGCGACGATCTCGAGTGCGTCGCGGCGGATGCGCCCGAAGGTCGCGAAGGGCGCGCCATGGGCGCGGCGACACATCGAGCAGTGGCAATGATCGACCGGCCCGACCTCGCCGCGGATCTGAAAGCGGATCGCCCCACAGAGACAGCCTCCCGTCGCCATCGTCTCCTCCTCGTCTTTCTCGTCATTCTCGCCGCGCGACCGGCCCAGCTCCGCGCTCGGACCGTCTCCGCCTCGGCCTTTTCCAGTCCCCGGCTTGTTTCCGCCCCCGGCCCGTCTCAGTCGAACCCGAGCGTCTTCATGTCGACGACGTTGCGCAGCGGCTCGCCCGCACGGAATCGCCGGACGTTGTCGTAGAAGAGATCGAAGACGTCGTCCATGTAGCGATCGACCGAGACCGACGAATGGGCCGAGATGTAGACGCCCGGCAGATCCCAGAGCGGGCTCCCGGGGTCGAGGGGCTCCGGATCGAAGACGTCGAGGATCGCGGCGGCGAGCGGCTCTTCCCGCATGACGCGGGCGAGCTCCGCCTCGTCGACCAGCGACCCGCGCGCGACGTTGACGAGCACCGCCCGGCGCGGCATCGCCGCCAGTGCCTTTGCATCGATCAAATGCTGGGTGTCGGCCGTCGCCGGCGCCGCGATGATGACGGCGTCGCATTCGCCGAGCATCTCGTGCAGGGCGGTCGTCGGATAGAGGCGATCGACGTCGGGATCCGTGTCGCCGGGGCGGACGCTGCGACGCAGGCCGAGCACCCGGCAGCCGAAGGCCCGCGCACGCACGGCGACGGCGCGCCCGATGTGGCCGAGGCCGACGATGCCGATCGTCGAGCCGGCGAAGGTGCGGCCGTAGCTGCGCTCGAAGCGGTGGGCGCGCTGGAACTCGTCGGCCTCGCGCAGGCGCTTCCAGACCTGCAGCAGTCGCCCGATCACCCATTCCGCCATTGATCCGGAGCTGAGCCCGGAGCAGTTGGTCAGGACGACGCCCTTGCGCGCGAGGCCCAGCTTTCCGAATTGCTCGACGCCGGCCCCGCAGCCCTGGACCCAGCGCAGGTTCGGCGCGCGCTCGGCGAGGCGATCCGGGGTATGCAGCCCGAGAAAGACGTCGGCCTCGGCGAGCGCGGCCTCTCGCTCGCGGGCGACCGATTTCGCCCAGGGCGGCGGCTCTTCGTGGGGCTCGCCGGGCGAGATCGAGAGCCAATCGCCCCCCGGATCGATTGGCAGGACGACCGGCACGACGCCGGGCAGGCCGGCGAGTCGCTCGAGGTACTGGGGCGCCGCGAGCGGCGGAAAGCCCAGACAGATGCGGATCGGTTCCTGACCTTGCATGAGGGGAGTCTCCGGGGACGTTCGAGGGGCGGTGCGGGCCTCGCCGAGTCTCGCCCTTTCGCGCCGGGCGTTCAATCGGACCGACGGGGGAATCCGGGAGCCACTCTGGGTCCTCGACCCGATCGCCCGGCGGCACGACTGCTGGAAGAATCGACAACGCTGCACGGTTGCTGGGCGCCCTCACCGCGCGCGCGTCGCGCGGAGGCGACGAGAGCGGGCCGCGCAGCGTCGGCACGGCCGATGCAATGGAAATGGAGCAGATCAGCGCTCGGGCTGCGGTGATCGTCGAATCGCCGCCGGAAACGAATGGAGGATGTCATGGGGAAGGCGTGTGCGTGGTGCGGTGCGATCCTGCGTGTCCTGGTCGGCACATCGGTGCCGACGAGTCATGCGCTCTGCCAGGGCTGTCTCGAGGATCTGAAGACGGCCCTCTCGTCCAATGGCCTGCGCGCGGGCGGACACACGCCGCATGCCCGCTGATCCGGGCGTTAGCCGATCCCGCCGCCGGGGACCCCGGGTCGGCGCGCGGCGTGGTGACGGCCACCGCGCGGCGCCGGCCCCGTGTCGCGGGCTCGCCTAGCCCTTGAGCAGGTCCTTGGCGATCGCGCGGATCTGGATCTCGTCGGTTCCCGCATAGATCTGCAGGACCTTGGCGTCCCGGGCGAGCTGCTCGACGACGTATTCGGCCATGTAGCCGTTGCCGCCGTAGACCTGCACGGCCTCCATCGCGACCTCGACCGCCGCGCGCGCCGCGTAGAGCTTCATCGCCGACGCCTCCGCGAAGGTCATCGAGCGGCCGTTCGCCGAGAGCTCGACCGTGCGGAAGACGAGGTTCTGCAGGTTCATGCGCGCGACCTCCATGCGCGCGAGCTTGTCCTGGATCAGCTGGTATTCGCCGATCGGTCGCTCGAACTGGATCCGCTCGCGGGCGTATTTCAGCGAGAGCTCGAGGCAGCGCTCGACGAGGCCGAGCGCCATCGCGGCGACGCCGGAGCGTTCGGTCTGGAAGGTGTCCTTCGCGCCTTCGCGGCCGCCGCTCCGGGCCGCGAGCGCCGCTTCGCCGCCGAGCAGACGGTCCATGCCGACGCGCACGTCGGTCAGGAAGAGCTCGCCCGTCGGCGAGGAATGCAGCCCCATCTTCTTCAGCGGGCCCGACTGCACGAAGCCGGGCAGGCCGCGGTCGAGCACGAAGTTCAGGATCTTGCGATCGCGGAGGTCGATGCCCGGCTCCTCGAGCTTGCAGATGAAGACGGTCGTATCCGCGTGGGGGCCGTTCGTGATGAAGGTCTTCGAGCCGTT
>CAZFKD010000139.1:0-1552 GCA_964519695.1 uncultured Spirochaetaceae bacterium | reverse complement strand
GTCCGAGCCGGAGCCGGGCTCGGTGATCGCCCAGGCGCCGATCTTGTCGAGGGTCAGCAGGTCGAGGGCCCACCGTTCCTTCTGTTCGATCGTGCCCTTCGACAGGATGGCGGCGCTCGTCAGCCCGACGCTGACGCCCATCGCCGTCACCATGCCCGGGCAGTACCGGCAGAGCTCGATGATCGGGATCAGCGTCGCCGCGGCCTGATCGGCGCGAGCTGCGGGATCGCCGCCGCCGCCCTTCTTCTGCCGCGGCTCGCCCGCCTTCTCGGCTTCGATCTGCTTGCGGAAGCGGGCGCGCGCCATCTCGTCCATGCCGAAGGCGGCGTACATCTTGCGCAGGATGCCGTAGGGCGGGAGGTCGCCGTGCTCGAGCGCCTCGACGTGGGGCACGACCTCCTGCGTTACGAACCGGCGCACCATCTCCCGGATCGTCTGCTGCGACTCGCTCCACTCGAACATCGGGGGACTCCTCCTGGGTTTCGCGCGCGAGTCTAGCCAGACTGCGGCGGCGGGCGGCTGACCGGCGTTCCGCGTCCGCGACGCGGCGCGCTCGGGCCTCGATCGTCATGCGAGCACCGGACACGCGGACTCACGGTCGACTTTCTGATTCCGGGTGGTGCGATCGCCTAAGCTCGCGCCGTCCGGTGTCCCACTCCCGCGCCCGGAGCTCCGGCCCGAGGCCGCACCGAATCCGAAGATCTGGAGATGAGCCCGATGGAGATCAGCCGAGTCCTCGAGGTCGACGCGATCGACCTCTCCGATTTCGCGTTCTGGAATCGCCCGATCGAGGAGCGCGAAGGCGCCTTCGCGACGCTGCGCGCCGAGCGACCGGTGCCCTTCACGAAGGAGCGCGGCCTGCCCGGGCTCGCGCTGCCGGTCGGCGCGGGATACTGGTCGCTGACGCGCCATGCCGACATCCTCGAGGCGAGCCGGAATCCCGAGCTCTTCAGCTCCGCCGCGGGCGCGACCTCGATCCAATCGCTGCCGGCGCAGTTCAACGCGTTCTTCGGCGGCATGATCAACATGGACGATCCGCGCCACGGCGCCCAGCGCCGGATCGTCTCCCGCGGCTTCACGCCCCGGGCCCTCGCGCGCCTCGAAGAAGGCGTGCGACGCCGGACCGACGCGATGATCGACCGCGTCATCGATAAGGGCGAATGCGACTTCGTCGCCGAGCTCGCCGCGCCGCTCCCGCTCGAGGTCATCGTCGATCTGATGGGGATCCCCGAGAGCGCGACCGGGATGGTCTTCCGCAATACCAACACGATCCTCGGCCTCGGCGATCCCGAGCTGATGGCCGGCAATCAGGATCTCGTCGGCACGGCGCTGCGCGCGGGCGCGGAGCTCGCCGCGCTGATGAAGGAGATGGCCGAGGACCGGCGCCGGAAGCCGCGCGAGGATCTGACCTCCGTCCTGCTGAACGCCGAGCTCGAGGGTGGCGCGCTCGCGAGCGAAGACTTGACCTCGTTCTTCGTCCTGCTCGTCGCCGCCGGAAACGAGACGACGCGCAACGCGATCAGCCACGGCATGAAGGCGCTCTGCGACCATC
>CAZFKD010000138.1:0-9121 GCA_964519695.1 uncultured Spirochaetaceae bacterium | reverse complement strand
GGGAGGGGCCAGGGAGTAGATCGGCTGCTCGGGCCCGAGCGCGCGGGCGAGCGCCCGGAAATGCTCGCCCTCCCTGGACCAGGTCCGGATCGTGACGAGCGGCGGCCGCGAGCCGTTCGCGTTGTAGACGAGCACGTCGGCCGCGGCGGCCCGATCGCGATCGATCGGCCCGGTCGTGGAGACCTCGAGCAGGCCCACGCGATCCGGCGACTTCGCAGGCTCCACGCGCCGCCCCTCAGCCGCCGACCTGATACATCTCGACGCGCTCGCGCCGGCGATCGGCCGCGCCTTCGACCTGCAGGATCTGCTGACGCTCTTCGCTGTAGCGGTCGCTGCGCGCGCGCCAGGTCGATTCGATCCGCTCGCGCAGGACCTCGTCGCTCGAGCCGTCGCGCAGCGGCGTGCGCAGATCGACGCCGCCCGTCGCGAACAGGCAGGTCACGAGCGAGCCCTCGGTCGTGAGCCGCGCCCGCGTACAGGCGCCGCAGAAGGGCTGCGAAACGCTCGTGATGACGCCGATCTCGCCGCCGCCGTCGAGGTAGCGCCAGCGCGCCGCGACCTCGCCGCGATATTTGGGCACGGCCGGCTCCAGCGGCATCGCCGCTCCGATCCGCTCGACGATCTCGGCGCCCGTCACGACCTCTTCCATGCGCCATTGATTGCGCGTTCCCACGTCCATGAACTCGATGAAGCGGACGATATGGCCGGTGCCGTGGAAGCGGCGGGCGAGGTCCACGATGCCGTCGTCGTTCACCCCGCGCTGGACGACGCAATTGATCTTGATCCGCTCGAAGCCCGCCGCCTCGGCGGCGCGGATGCCGTCGAGCACACGCTCGACGGAGAAGCGCTCGCCGCTCATGCGATGGAAGATCGCGGGGTCGAGGCTGTCGAGGGAGACGGTGATCCGGCGCAGCCCGGCGCGCGCGAGGGCCTCGGCATTGCGCGGCAACAGACTGCCGTTGGTCGTCAGGGCGAGATCGAGCTGGGGGCCGAGCGCCGCGAGCTTCGCGATCAGCTCCTCGAGACCCTGGCGCAGCAGCGGCTCGCCGCCGGTGATCCGAATCTTCTCCACCCCGAGCCCGACGAAGAGCCGGACGAGGCGTTCGATCTCCTCGAAGGTCAGGATCTCGTTGCGGGGCAGGAAGGCGTACTTCTCGCCGAAGATCTCGGCGGGCATGCAGTAGGGGCAGCGGAAATTGCAGCGGTCGGTGACGGAGATGCGCAGATCCCGCAGCGGGCGCCCCCGCTGGTCCGACAATCCCCCGACCGGCTGCTCGAATCCGCTGGACGTCACGGGTACCACGCATGAAGCCGCAACCGGCCCCGGCCGGCTTGACCGGGCCGAATCGTATCGTAGGCTGCCGGCAACGCACCGGCCCGGACGGCCGCCGCGGGCGGTCAACCGATGCGCCGGACGTGCGCCGGCGGCGCAGGGGCCGGAAGACGGCCGGCAAACGAGGGAGAATCGTGGTCCAGCTCGAATTGACATCGGCGGCCGCCCGCAAGGCCCGCCATCTGCTCGACGCGAGCGGCCAGCCGGGGGGCGCGCTGCGGGTCGCCGTGCGCAACGGCGGCTGCAGCGGCATGCGCTACGAGCTGCTCTTCGACCGGGAGACCCGGCCCGACGACGACCAGCTCGAATTCGAGGGACTGCGGGTCGTCGTCGACGCCGAGAGCGCGCGCTTTCTCGACGGGATCCGGATCGACTACTCCGACGCGCTGAACGACGCCGGGTTCAAGATCGAGAACCCGAAGGCGCAGGAGACCTGCGGCTGCGGCGAGAGCTTCTCGCTCTGACGATCCTCCAAGGACGCCCCGACAGCCCGCTCAGCCGATCTCGCTCCCGCGCGTGAGGACCCGCGAGACGAGTCCGTACTCCCGCGCCTGCTCGGCATTCATCCAGAAATTCCGATCCGAGTCCTTCGCGACGCGCTCGACCGGCTGGCCGGTTTCCGCCGCGATGAGCGCGTTCAGGCGTTCGCGGACCTTGAGGATCTCCTCCGCCTCGATGCGGATGTCGGTCGCCTGGCCGCCGGCGCCGCCCGAGGGCTGGTGCAGCAGGAAGCGGGTATGCGGCAGCGAATAGCGCCGCTCGCGCGGCGCGCCGAACAGGATCGGGACGGCGATGCTCGCGACCCAGCCGGCGCCGATCGTGACGACGGGCGACTCGATGAAGCGCAGCATGTCGTGGATCGCCATGCCGGAATCGACGTGGCCGCCCTGCGAGGTGATGATCACGCGGATCGGATCCTGATTCTCCGCCTCGAGGATCAGGAGCTTTTCGATCGTCTTCTCCGCGAGCTTGTCGTCGACGGCGCCCGAGACGAGCACCGTACGCGTCTTCAGCATGCGCAGCCCGAGCCCCTCGTCCCTCGGCGCCTTCTCGTCGGGCTTGCCCGCCATGCTCTTGCCGAAGAGGCCCGCCGCCTCGGCGATGAATGCCTGGCCCGCCCTGGATCGAAGCCCGCCGAATCGCTCGTCCCGCTCGCGCCCGCTCAAGTCGTCTCCCCTCGTGATCGCCGCCCGGGGCGATCGAACTGCGCCGATCGATCGCGCACCCGGCTCTCGACCGAGCGGCCTGATTTCGACCCCGTGCCCTGCTCTCGACCGCGCGAACCGGAAGCCCCCGCTCCCGGTCCCGCACGAACTCGTCCGACATTAGCAGCCCACGACGCATCGCATCCCGCCCGACGTCGCGACGGGCTCCCGGGAAGCGAACGGCCTGTCTACACTGGCCACCGCCCGAGCGGCGTCGACCGGCCGAACCGTCGAGCCGCCGCGCGCAGCGGCCCGGGCGGGCGGACGCGAAGCCACCCGAACGGGCAAGAGGATCCGATCGCCGATGGAAATCCCGCTCCTCGTCACCGACTTCTTCCGGCGCGCCGCGAGGCACTATCCGACGAAGCTGGGACTCGTCGACGGCCCGCGCCGCTACCTCTACCGCGACCTCGAGGATCGCATCGACCGCCTGTCGAACGCGCTCCTCGGGCTGGGCCTCGAGCCCGGCGACCGCGTCTGCATGTTGTCGCCCAACTCGCATTTCTACTTCGAGAGCTTCTACGCCACCGCCCAGGCGGGGCTCGTGCTCGTGCCCCTCAACTACCGTCTGGTCGGCGCGGATCACGAATTCATCCTGAACCACGCAGGCGTCGCCGCCGTGCTGGTCGACGCCGAGTACACGGGCGTCGTCGACGCGCTCCGCGACCGGCTCCCGAAGGTGCGCCACTTCATCGTCGCGCAGGACGAGGGCGAGAAGCCGCCCGGCTGGCTCGACTGGAACGCGCTGCTCGAAGGCGCCCCGGCCGGGCGGCCAGCCCTCGCCAAGCCCCTCGGCGAGAACGACCTCGTCTCGATCAACTACACCTCGGGCACGACCAGCCGGCCCAAGGGCGTGATGCTCACCCATCGCAACTGCTACCTGAACGCCTACAACCTGATCGCCCACCTCGGCATCCGCCACGACGACGTCGAGCTCTGGACCCTCCCGATGTTCCACTGCAACGGCTGGGGCGGCGTCTACGCCCTGACCGGCCAGGGCGGAACCCACGTGATCCTGCGCGCCATCGACGGCGAGGCGATCTGGCGCCTCATCGCCGACGAAGGCGTGACCTTCGCCTGCATGGCGCCGGCGGTGCTGCGGACGATCCTCGACTTCCCGGAGACGGAACGCTTCGCGGTGCAGACGAAGCCCCGCTTCACCGTCGCCGGTGCCCCGCCCCCCGCCGCCTTCATCGAGCGGCTCGAGCGCGAGCTCGGCTGGTCGTTCCTGCAGATCTACGGCCTGACCGAGACGGCCCCGCTGCTCACGATCTCGGCCCCCGACGCCGCGACCGAGACCGCCGACTGGGCGCGGCGCGCGCGCGCCGGCATCTCGGGCATCGGCGTCGAGCTCGCGGTGCTCGGCGAAGACGGGCTGTCCGTCGCGCGCGACGGCGTCGCGATCGGCGAGGTCTGCGCGCGCTCGAACGTCGTCTTCGCGGGCTATTTCGACCAGCCGGACCAGACGGCGGCCGCGATGCAGGACGGCTGGTTTCATACCGGCGACCTCGCGGTCTGGGACGCCGTCGAGAACGTCCACATCGTCGACCGCAAGAAGGACGTGATCATCTCCGGCGGCGAGAACATCAGCAGCTCGGAGATCGAGGACTGTCTCTACCAGCATCCGGACGTGCTCGAATGCGCCGTGATCGGCGTGCCCGATCCGAAATGGGGCGAGACCCCGCTGGCGCTCGTCGTGCCGCGCGCGGGCGCCGCGTTCGACGCGCCCGCGCTGATCCGCTTCTGTCGGGAGCGGCTCGCCCATTTCAAATGTCCGTCGCGCATCGAGCGCGTCGATTCGCTGCCGCGGACGGCGACGGGAAAGCTTCAGAAATTCAAGCTGCGCGAAGCCTGGTGGACCGGGGATCGGCGCGTTCAATGAAGGAGGCAGACGGGATGAGCGGATCGGGCAACGCAACGGGCATTTCGACGAACGTGTCGAGGGCGCAGGCGCTGCGCCTCGTCGGATTCTCGTATCTGGTCGCGCTGGCCGCCGGCTTCGCGACGCTCGCGCTCGCTCCGATCGAAGATCCGCTCTGGCGGACACTCGCCGCCGACGCGGTGGCGACGATCGTGATCTTCGGATTCAGCTTCGTCTACGACAATTCGAGCTTCTACGACGCCTATTGGAGCGTCGTCCCGATCGCGATCGTGCTGTACTGGGCGACGCTCGCGGATGCGTCGGTCCCCGCGCTGCGGCTCGCCGCCGTGGGCCTCGTCGTCGGCGTCTGGGGGGCGCGCCTCACCTGGAATTGGGCCCGGGGCTGGACGGGGCTCGACCACGAAGACTGGCGCTATGTCGGATTTCGCGAGCTCGCCCCCGGCTTCTACTGGCCGATCAGCTTTCTCGGAATCCATTTCTTTCCGACCGTGATCGTCTTCGCGGGACTCGCCGCGCTCTATCCCGCCGTCGTCGACGGGAGCCGCCCGTTCGGCCCGATCGACGTCGCCGCCCTCGTCGTCGGCCTCGCGGGCATCGCCTTCGAGTGGATCGCCGACGACCAGCTGCGCGCCTTCACGACCGGTCCGAAGCGCCCCGGGGAGACCCTCCGCACCGGCCTCTGGCGCTATTCGCGCCATCCGAACTATCTCGGCGAGATCCTGGTCTGGTGGAGCTTCTTCTTGTTCGGGCTCGCGGCGGATCCGGCCTGGGCGCGGCTCGCCGTGCTCGCACCCCTCTCCATGACCGGCATGTTCCTGTTGGTCAGCATCCCGTTGATCGAGAAGCGCGCGCTGCAGCGCCGGATCGACTACCAGCGCGTGATCGACGAGACCTCGATGCTGATCCCGCTGCCCCCACGCTCGCGCGCGACGCACTGATCGGGCGCGCGTTCAGCCGACCAGCAGCTGCTTGAAGATCTCGAAGGTGTCCCGCTCTTCGTCCTGGACGTTGCCGTCCGCGGCGATCAGGCCCTCGATCGCCTCGACGAAATGACGGCGATGGCCGGCGGGAATTGCCGTCGGATCGAGATTCTCGATCCGGGGCGGGCGGACCAGCCACTGGTCGACCTGGCGACGCTCGTCTTCGTCGAGATCGAGGCGCCGGATGAGGCCCGCGATGAACTCGCGCTCCTCGGGCTGGATCTCGAAATCTGCCCAGGCGAAAGAGCAGACGAACTCGACCAGACGAAGCCGATCCCGGCGGTCGAGTCGATCGAGCATTTCGTCCTCACGGGCGGGGTATTGGAGGCCTCGAACAGGATGCAGGTCGCGCCGACCGGCGCTCGCGGTCCCGAATCGCGCGGAGGTTAAACGCAACCGTTGTCCCATGCCAATTTCGCCCTTCCCGGCGGATGCCCGGCCCCGCCGATTCGCCCCGATCCGGAGCCGCGGTCACGGACCCCGGCGACGCGCCCCCGGTTCCCGACGCGCCTGCGGTCCATACGCACTCCCACCGCCCACCCCGCTCGTCGGCTCGACACGGCGCAGCGAGCGGATCGGCTCGAAGCGAACCGCCTCGAAGCCGAGCGACCGCAGCGCGACTTCGAACGACCGGCCACTCGCCCGGGCAAGCCCGCGCAGCATGCGAGCAATCGCGGCCGCGTCGTCGTCGAAGCCCCCATCGGCCTGCAGTCCGCCGCCTGGGCGACACGGCAGCGGCGCGATCGGTCGGTCGAATCGCTCGATCCGCGAGTCGCCGCCGAGCAGCGCACTCACGACGGGATCGGCCGGAACCGCTGCGATCGCCGCCAGCACGAGAACCGGCGTTCGGCCGAACAGGTCGAGCAGGCGTCGCATTCCCCCGGCGCGCTGCCAGACCTCGGGGCCTTCGATGTCGAGAAGCAGCGCAATCGGCGCGCGCGGGTCGTTCGCGGAGGCGGCCCTCGCTTCCGCTCCGGTCGCCGCGCCGTCGAAATCTCCCTCCCGCACGCCCATGCCCCGATCGGCTTCGGCCCCGCGGCTGCGGGCCGTCGCAAAGCGCGGCCGATAGCCTGCCGAGCGAGCTTCGCTCGCCCGCTGCGCGAGCCAGGCCGATCGCTCGGCGGCTGCGAGGAGACAGACGAAGAAGGCTCTCGCGCCGAGCGCGGCCGGGGGACCGGGGTCTGCGACGGTTCGATCGATCCGATCGGTCGGGTACGAAGAGCGGACCGGCCCGACTTCGCCTTCCCGATCGCTTTGCCGGGGCGTCTGCAAGACGACCGATGCGACGCTCTCCTCGCGCGGCGCGTCGAGATCGGCGACCTCGACCGCGGGCGCGACGAACTGATAACCCCGCGCATGCACGGTCCGGATCGAGGACGGACCGCGACCGCACTCGCCGAGCGCGCCGCGCAGCTCGTTCACGAGCCCGGAGAGGGAGCCGAACCCGACCGCGGTCGTCGACCAGAGCCGTTCGAAGAGCTCCTCGCGTCGCACGACGCGCGCACGCTCCCGCACGAGCACGAGCAGCAGATCGAAGACCTTCGGACGCAGCGCGATCGCGACGCCATCGCGGGTCAGCAGCAGACGTTCGTCGTCGATCTCGAAGGAACGGAATCGGATGCGCATGATCGGCGATCGTATCATCGACGCCTAACAATGGAAGCGCGGATGGATCCGATCTTTCTCGAATCACGGGGGATCGGCGGGGAGCTTCGGGACGGGTGAGGAGCGCGCAGCTTCGTGGAGGTCCGGTGGTTCCGATGCGTCGATCGTGCACCCGCCGTCGTCGTCTCCCAGAGGCGTCCTCGCCGGGAGGAACGCGCTCGGCCGAAATCGCCCGGCCGGGCCGAGCGCCTCGAGTGCGCTCACTCGCCGCTCGGCCCCTCGTCGAGCGTCAGGTCGACCATCCAGTCGGCGGCGAGCCGTTCGAGCGTCTGGCGGATCGCGTCGCGCCCGAGCCCCGGCGGCGGCGCGAGCTCGGCACGCGCCCGGAACAGTCGCTCCCCCGACATCGGCGCATTCTCCACGCGCGTCCACAGATCCTGGACGTTGATGGAGAGCGATGCGAGCGCCCGGGAGAGGTCGCGCACGATGCCCGGCCGATCCTGGCCGACGACCTCGAGCCGGAGCGCCACGCCCGCCTCGAGCGGTTCGGAGGCGGACTCGCTGTCGACGACGCTGGCCGAGAGCCCCCGGGCCGCGAGCTCCGGCAGGGCTCCGATCAGGCCTGGGGCGCGCTCTTCGGGGATCTGGATCTGGACGACGCCCGCGAAATGACCGGCCAGTCGGGCCATTCGACTCTCGTCCCAATTGCCACCATGGGCGGCGATCAGCTGGGAAAGGCCCTCGACGAGGCCCGGGCGATCCGGCCCGATCACGGTCAGGACCAGTGTACGCGTCATCGGCTCGAACCTCCCGGATCGATAAAGCTTCTCAGTTTCGGATATTGAGCGGACAGGATGAAAAAAATCGCACGACCCCGAAAAAACCTTGCCACTCCGGCCGCAAAAGCGACACTCCTCCTTCAGAACAAGCCGATATCCCCTTCCCAGGGAGGCCCGACGTGTCCATGACGCGTCGGGCCGCTTGCTTTCTGGAGCCCGCGCGACGAGATCGGGCAGCCTGGCCCGGTTGCGGCCCCCGGCGCCCCTCGAACTCTCGCCGTGCCCGGCCGACTCCAGCTCCTCGATTTCCTCAGCGCGACCCGCCGCGTTCACGGATTTCGGCCCAGTGCACGAGCGCCGCGAGCGCGCCGACGGCGCGGTGGGCGCTCGGATGGCAGAGCCTTCCGGACTCGCGCAGGGTCGCCGGCCCCGGATTCTCCGGATTCGAGACGACGAGCTCGCTCGCGCACAGCACCGGCTTGCCATGTCGCTGGCTCGCTTCGATGCCGGCGAGCGCATAACGCCGATCCTGCTTCTCGTGAAACTCCGCCATGCGGGCGAGGCCGTGGTCCGGAAAGAAGGGGCCGCTGCGGAAGAAGGCCGCCGTCGCCGACTGGATGCCGATGCCGAGATGCAGGACGGCGTCGACGTCCGGATGCGCGCATACCGCGTCGAGCACTTCGGGAATCGTGTCCCGTGTCTCACCGCCGGCGAGATCGATCGGATTGCCGCGACTCCAGCGCGACGGCACCCGCGCGTCGATCGCCTCGCGGACCCGATCCGGGAGCCGCACCAGTTCGAGCCCCGCCGCCGCACAGGCGTCCGCCGCGAGCACACCCCAGCCGCCGACCGACGTGAAGACGACGACCCGCCGTCCCCGCGGTAGCGGCTGCGTCGCGAGCGTCGCGGCCCACTCGAACGCCTCCTCCACCGTCTGCGCGCGCAGCACGCCGAGCTGTCGGCAGAGCCCGTTGAAGACGCGATCGTCGCTCGCGAGAGCGCCCGTATGGCTGGCGGCCGCGCGCTGCCCCTCCGAGCGCGCGCCGCCCTTCACGAGCACGAGCGGCTTGCGCCGCGTGAGCCGCTCGATCGCGCGGCGCAGGCGCGCTCCGTCCCCGACGCTCTCGACATAACATAGGGCGACGTCCGTCGCGTCGTCGACCGCGAAGTATTCGAGCAGCTCGGCGAGCCCGGTCTGCGCCGAGTTGCCGAGCGATACGGCCCGGCTGATCCCCACGCCGGTCGCGACGGCGAGATTCTGGAACGAGGAGACAAGGTTGCCGCTCTGGCTCGCGACGCCGATGCGGCCCGCCGGCGGATAGGGCGCGACGATCTGG
>CAZFKD010000137.1:0-9183 GCA_964519695.1 uncultured Spirochaetaceae bacterium | reverse complement strand
ACGATGGTTTCGAAGACCGTCGCGAAGACCTGGCAGGCGAGCTGCGTGCAGAGCGGCGTCTCGCCGCCCACGACCTTCGGCACGTTCTTGACCTTGAACTTCGTGTTCGCGGGATCGATGCGCTCCGGCGCGAAGGCCAGCGAGAAGTCCTTGCCGATCGTCAGCCCCGCGTCTTCGAGCAGCGGAATCACGAACTCGTGGGTCGTCCCGGGATAGGTCGTGCTGCCCAGGATGATGAGCTGCCCCTCGCGCAGATGCTTGCGGATCTCGTCGACGGCGGAAGCGATGAAGGAGACGTCTGGATCGCGCGTCTTGCGCAGCGGCGTCGGAACGCAGATGTTGATGACGTCCATCTCGCCGAGCGCATCGAATTCGCTCGTCGCCGAGAACTTCTTCGCCCCGATCAGCCTCGCGACCTCGCCCGAATCGACGTCGCCGATGTACGACCGGCCTTGCCCGAGCGAGCGGATCTTCGCGCCGTCGATGTCGAAGCCCGTCACGCCGAATCCGGCGTTCGCGAGCTCCACGGCGAGCGGGAGCCCGACATAGCCGAGTCCGATCACGCCGATGCGCGCCTCGCGCGCGTCGATGCGGCGGCGCAGGTCTTCGAGCTTGCTCATGCCTTGGATCCTTCTGTCTTCGGATCGGATGCCTCGGCGGCGTCCGTTCGGCCCCAGCCGAAATAATCCGAGAAATAGAGATAACCCGACCAGAGGGTGAGTACCGTGGCGATCGCGAGAAGTGTCATTCCGAGATCGTGGGCGGGCAGACCGAGGGTCTCGTAATGGAAGAGGAGCGCAGCCGTCGCGACGGTCTGGGCGATCGTCTTGAGCTTGCCCGGCCCGGTGGCGGCTACGATCTGCCCCTGGGAGGACGCAATGCCCCGGAGCCCGGTGACCGCGAGCTCCCGGCCGACGATCACGACGACCATGCCGGACGCCCAGAGGGGAATCCGGCCGATCGCGAGCAGCATGATCAGGGCCGTCGAGACGATCAGCTTGTCGGCCAGGGGATCGAGCAGCTTGCCGATCCGGGTGATGTCCTTGCCGCCCTTTCGCCGGGCCAGCCAGCCGTCGAGGATGTCGGTCACGGCGGCGAGGATGAAGGCCCAGGCCATGAAGCGGCTGCCCGAGACGGTCGTCGCCATGGGCAGGAAGAGCAGCACGGGGACCACCCCGATGCGCAGCATGGTCACGCTGTTCGGGAGGTTCCAGAAGCGCTCGCGCGGCAGCTCGCTGACGCGCGCCGACGACGGTCCCGATCCGGGCGCCGCCTCGTGGACGGGCAAGGCGACGGCCTCTCGCTCCATGGAAATCCCGCTGCCCCCCGCTGCCATCGCCGATCTCGTCGCGCAGGCGCCCACGACGTCAGGGCTCCACGCGTGAGGCCAGCGGGACCGCAGCGGCCGACCGCTCCGCCTCGCGGTGCGCCGTCCAGCGCGTGTCCCCTGGCTCGTCGGTCGAGTGCGGCCCGCCCGGGCGATCGAAATCGGCCTGGTAGCGGCGATGGTACTCGAGCACACGCTTGATGTAAGCCCGCGTCTCCGGATACGGAGGTACACCGCGATGACGATCGACCGCTCCCGGCCCGGCGTTGTAGGCCGCCAGTGCGCGGGCGACGTCGCCGAAACGATCGAGCATCGACCGCAAGTAGCGGACGCCCCCATCGATGTTCTCGACGACGCCGAAGGGCCGATCGACCCCGAGCTCGGCTGCGGTCGCCGGCATCAGTTGCATGAGTCCCTGGGCGCCCACCCGCGAGACCGCCTGGGGCTTGAAATTCGACTCGGCGGCGATCACGGCCTTGACCAGGCCGGGCTCGACCCCGTGCAGGGCCGCGACCTCGAGGATCAGGTGGTCGTAATCGCGTTCGGTCGGCACCCGGACGCGCCGGGGCGGGGCGAACGCGAGGCCCTCCACGCGGACCGGATCTTCACGCTGGAAGCGGGGATCGACCGGCGCGTTCGTGAAATGCATGACGCCCCGGGCATCGACGTAGCGATAGACCGCACCGCCCGCAGAGGCGGGCGATGGGCGCGCCGCGACGAGCACCGCCACGCCGGCCAGCAGGAGCCCGAGCCACACTCCCTTTGCGCTCCGATGCATCTGCTCTCCTCGGACCTTGGAAGCGTGCGGACCGGGTCTCTTCGGGTTGGACCCCATGGGGCCACGAATTCTTCGGGCTCGACCTTGGAAGCGACTCCAAGACGTCGATAGACTTCTCGATTCTCAACCATCGGAGGCTTCCGAGCGGGACCTGAGATCCGGCCCCGCCGAAACCCGCTCGAGGCGCAGTCGGCAGGCAGGGATCCGGCGAGGACCCGCCCCGGATCCCGGCCACCGGCAGGAGCAAGGCATGAGCCAACTCGCCCAGGCCGCTCGAACGGGCGTCGCGAGCGGTGCCCAGTCGGGCGAGTCGACCTCGTCCCGCCGATTCGATTTCCTGGTCCTCGGCTCCGGGCTGGCCGGTCTGCACTACGCCCTGCGCGTCGCCGACGTCGGCGAGGTCGCGATCATCACCAAGCGCAAGGCCACCGATTCCGCGACGGACTGGGCCCAGGGCGGCATCGCCGCCGTGGTGGATCCCGCCGATTCCTTCGACGCCCATGTCCGGGACACGCTCGTCGCGGGCGCCGGCCTCTGTCATGAAGAGACCGTCCGCTTCGTCGTCGAGCGCGGTCCTGCCGCGATCGACGCCCTGCGCAAGAGCGGCGTGGAGTTCGATCCGGCGCGCCAGCCGGACGCGCCGGTGCCCTTCGACCTGACCCGGGAAGGCGGCCACACACGCCGCCGGATCCTGCATCGCCGGGACGCGACCGGTCGCGAGATCGAGCGCTCGCTGCTCGCCCGGGCTCGTGCCCATCCCCGCATCACCCTCTTCGAGGACCACTGCGCGATCGACCTGATCACGACGACGAAGGTCGGCTGGACGGAGTCGAACCGCGTGCTCGGCGCCTACGTCCTCGACGCCGCGACGGGCGAGGTCCATGCCTACACCGCCCCGATCACGCTCCTCGCGACCGGTGGCGCAGGCAAGATCTATCTCTACACGAGCAATCCCGACGTCGCATCGGGCGACGGCATCGCGATGGCCTATCGAGCCGGTGCGACGCTAGCGAACATGGAGTTCATGCAGTTCCACCCGACCTGCCTCTACCATCCCCAGGCGAAGTCGTTCCTCATCTCCGAGGCCGTGCGCGGGGAAGGCGCCGTCCTGCGACGTCGCGACGGGTACGCCTTCATGGCCGACTACCACGAGATGCGCGATCTCGCCCCGCGCGACATCGTCGCCCGAGCGATCGACACGGAGCTGAAGCGGACCGGCGACGACTACGTCGTGCTCGACCTCGGCAGCCGCGACCCCGCCTACGTGCGAGGCCGCTTCCCGACCATCTTCGAGCGCTGTCTCAAGTTCGGCATCGACATCACGCGCGAACCGATCCCGGTCGTCCCCGCCGCGCACTACACCTGCGGCGGGGTGCGGACCAACCTCGCGGGCGAGACCGACATCCCGAACCTGTTCGCCGCCGGAGAGGTCACGGCGACGGGACTTCACGGCGCCAACCGCCTCGCCTCGAACTCGCTGCTCGAAGCGCTGGTCTTCGCCGACGCGGCGGCGAGCGAATCGATCGAACGGCTTCCCCGGGTCCCTCCCCCCGGCGACGTTCCGGCCTGGCGCCACGGCGACGCGACCCCGATCGACGAAGCCGTCGTCATCACCCAGAACTGGGACGAGATCCGGCGCTTCATGTGGAACTACGTCGGCATCGTGCGCAGCGATCGGCGCCTGGTGCGCGCACAGCGCCGGATCGAGAACCTGCGCGAGGAGATCAACGAGTACTATTGGAATTTCCGCGTCACCCCGGAGCTGATCGAGCTGCGCAATCTCGCGACGGTCGCCCATCTCGTCATCCGTTCGGCGCGCCTGCGCAAGGAGAGCCGCGGGCTGCATTTCAATCTCGACCATCCCGATCGAGACGATCAGGGCTTCGGCCGGGATACGCTGATCCAGCGCGGAGAGTCTCCCTGGATCAGCCCCAGCTAGCTCGCTTCCTCCTCGTCGTCGGCCTCGCGTGGGCGGTCCTGCTCGGATCGTCGCCCGCGCGGGCCCTCGTCTTCGTGAGCCCCGAGTCGGAGCCGCGCGAGGCGCTGCCACCGGATTTCCCCTACTGGGACCACGTCACGCAGCGCCGCTATGAAGGGCCCTCGGTCGTCTATCTCGGCAACGGCTTCGCGCTGACGGCCCGCCACGTCGGCATGGGTGAGATCTTCTTGCGGGGCCAGATCCTGCCGCCCGTCGCGGCGTCGCGACGCACCCTCCTCAACGTGAACGGCACGCCCGCCGACGCGATGCTGTTCGAGGTCGCGCTGCCCGAGGGCTTCGAGGATCTGCCGCCCCTGCCCATCGCCCGCGAGTCGCCCCAACCGGGCGAAGAGGTTCTCCTGATCGGCTTCGGACGGGGACGCGAAAAGGTCGTCGAGGTCCTCTCGGACGGACCCGTCCAGTTCGGCTTCTCCTGGACCCAGAAGGGCAGGAAGCGCTGGGGCACCAACCGCATCGCGACGATCGACGAGACGCTGTACCAGGGTAGCTGGACGACGCATTCGTTCGCTCTCGTCTTCGACCCGCCGATGACGGCCCACGCGACCGAGTTCGAGGCCCAGGCTGCCGTCGGCGATTCGGGCGGAGCCGTCTTCGTGAAGCGTGACGGAGAGTGGCAGCTCGCGGGCATGATGACTTCGGTGACCGGATTCTCGCGCGCCCCGGCTCAGACCTCGATGTACGGCGACAGCACCTACGCCGCCGACCTCGTGACCTACCGCGGCGAGATCCTGCACTGGTCGCGACCCGCCTGCTCGAACGAGGAAGACGACGACGGCGACGGCCTGATCGACTTTCCCGCGGATCCCGGTTGCGAGTCGCCGAGCGATGAGAGCGAGCGGGATCGCGGCCCGTCTTCGGTCGCCCTGCGCGCCGTCCTGGCAGCGCTCGCGGCGACGTTCTTGGTCGCGACGCTCTTGAATCTAGGCTGGGGCCGGGGCAGGAAGAAGGAGGATCCGGACTAGCTCCGGAGAGGTCCGTCCGGGGCGTCGGGGATCAGGACGCCCATCTCGACCAGCGACTCCAGCGCGGCTCGAATCCGCTCCGGCGCCTCGGGAATGACGGCCTCGATGCGGGCGACGCTCATGCGGGAACGGGCGAGATCGAGGACGGCGAGCTCGGTCTTGTCGAGCGATGGCCGGGCGAGCTCCTCCTGCTCGAAGTCGATCCCGAAACTCGCATCCCCCGCCATCTCGATCGCGGGCGACGACACCGGCGAGCCCGAGCGCTCCCGCTCGTCCCGCGCACACACCGCCTCGAGAACCACCCCCGCGAGCGGCTCGCGCGGTCCGTTTCCGAGCAGCGCCGGATCGACGCGGGCTTCGAACTCGAAACGCCCTTCGGTCCAGCCGATCAGCTCGAAGACGGCCTGCTTGCCCGTCAGCAGGCCCAGCTCGGCCGCGACGAACTGATTGCCCGCAAACGCGATCCAGCCCTGTTCACCCTCGCGTTCGACCACGAGCGTCCCCTCCGGCGCCGAGCTGCCGAACATCTGCAGCATGTTCGGCAGGCCGAGATCGACGATCGAGCCGCTGATCCCGCCGAGTCGCCCGCGATGACTCGCCTCGCGGAGCGCGGCGATCACGGCCTGGATCCCCGGATCGGCGGCCTGCCTCCGGTCGAATGCGACCGCGACGGCGGCGACCCGGCCGCGCTTGTCCTGGACTTCGCGAACGACCCGCCCCGCGAGCTCGACGCTCGGCTCACCGTCCGGATGACGGAGCGCGATGCGAACGACCTCGCCCACTCCGAGGCGCTCCTCGCGGACCGAGAGCAGGATGCCGCTGCCGCTCAGGTCCCGGCTCGTCGCCGCGAACGGCGGCCGCTTCGCCGCACGAACCCGCACCGGAACCCGCACGGCCGAGCGGCGGGCGCTGCGCCGCCGTTCTCCGGCTTGATCGGAATCGGGATCCGGCAGCGTCTCGTCACCGAGGAAGGGCTCGAACTGCGCGCGCAGTCCCGCGACGGATTCCTCGAACTGGACCGCGACACCCGCGCTCCCGCCGCCGCGAACCATCTCGGGGGAGACGCGATGAACGACCTCGCCGCGCAGGACGACACGCGCAGACGGCGACGGAACCCAGAACATCTCGATCTCGACGTCCACCGCCTGGCGGACGTCGAGCTCGGCGTCGGTGACGACGAAGATGCCCCGATTCGAGATGTTCTTCTCGAACTCGGCGCGCAGCTCGGCCGGCGTGTCGAAGCGCATCTGGAGCGTTCGGATTCGCAACGCTGCCGTCTTCCCCGTGCTGGAGTTGACCCCGCGCACGAGCGCGAGCCCACCGGAAGGATTCCGGCGACGTCGACCTCATCGACCGGCGCCGGTCCTGTCCCAAGGTCTTCCGACCATGCCCCTTCGGGAAGCAGCTCCGTCCGGAATCCGATCGGCGCTAGGAATCCTGGTCGGAGGCGGTTCGGAAGAGCGTCAGCTGCGGGACGCCCTCCTGCGGCTCGATCGGAACCGGGTATTCGTCCGAGAAGCAGCCATCACAAATCCCCCGCTTGAGGTCCTTCGCTGCCGTACCGCGCAGCCCCTCGATGGACAGGTACCCGAGCGAATCGGCGCCGAGATCTTCGCGAATTTCCTCGACCGAGTGGTCGTGGGCGATCAGCTCCTCGCGGTTCGGCGTATCGATCCCGTAGTGACAGGGACCGATGGTCGGCGGCGACGAGATCCGGACGTGGACCTCCCGAGCCCCGGCCGCGCGCAGCATGCCGACAATCTTGCGCAGGGTCGTCCCGCGAACGATCGAATCGTCGACCAGCACGATCCGCTTACCCTCGAGGAAGCCCCGGATCGCGTTGTGCTTCACGCGCACCTTGAAGTCCCGGATCGTCTGCGTCGGTTCGATGAAGCTGCGGCTGACGTAATGATTGCGGATCAGGGCGGTCTCGTACGGGATTCCCGACTCCTCCGCATAACCGAGCGCCGCGGCGCTGCCCGAGTCGAGCACGGGCGTCACCATGTCGGACGGGACCGGATGCTCGCGCGCGAGCACGCGGCCGAGCTCCTTGCGATAGGCGTAGACGTTGTGGCCGACGAGGTTCGAGTCGGGCCGCGCGAAATAGATGTGCTCGAAGATGCAGAAATGCTCCTTCGCCTCGCGGGCGAGGAGCCGGATGCTGCGAAGCCGGCCGCGGCGGATGACGACGACCTCCCCCGGCTCGACGTCGCGCTCGTGGGTCGCCCCGATGAGATCGAGCGCGCAGGTCTCGCTCGACAGGACGTAGGCTCCGTCCTTGCGACCGATCGAGAGCGGTCGGAAGCCATGGGGATCGCGCGCGGCGATCAGCGCGTCGTCGGTCAGGAGCAGGATGCTGTAGGCACCCTTCACGCGGGAGATCGCGTCGATGAAGCGATCCTCCATGTGTCTCTCGCGCGATCGCGCCAGCAGATGCAGGATGACCTCGCTGTCGGAGGTCGATCCGAAGATTGCGCCGCGGCCTTCGAGCTCGCGGCGGATCGCATGAAAATTGACGAGATTGCCGTTGTGGGCGATCGAGACGGGGCCACCGTCGGTATTCGCGCAGATCGGCTGGGCATTGCGAAGCAGGCTCTCGCCCGAGGTCGAATAACGCACGTGGCCGATCGCGTGGCGACCCTTCAGCCGGTCGAGGATCGGCGCGCCGAAGGTATCGGCGACCAGGCCCATCGCGCGGTGGGCGATGTGCTCCTTGCCGGTCGACGAGACGATGCCGCACGACTCCTGCCCCCGATGCTGCAGGGCGTAGAGTCCGAGATAGGTCAGATGGGAGGCTTCGTCGTCGCCATGCACGCCGAAGACGCCGCAGGCGTCGTGGAACCGATCGGCCCGGTGCGCGCGCTCGAGATCCCGCGACTCGGGAGCCGTCAGACGATCGATCGGAAGGTCGCTGGGCGGAAGGCGATGCAGGAAGCGAGAGTCGCTCATCGAGGCTCCGCGATGGGGATGGGTCGGGACGCGGCGTAGGGTACGCATCGGTTCAACCCGGGTCAAACCGGCGCGATCCGCGTGCGGGCGCTTGCTCGCCGCCGGGTCGTGGGGTTCCATCGGCTGCGATCGGCCGGACGTCCGGACGCGAGAGGATGGGATCATGGGGATCGACCGCAGGGACCTGCAGGCACTGTGCAGCCAGACGCTCCGGGAGACGGATTTTCGCGGGCTCGGCGAACGCGTGGTGGGCAAGGTCCGGGACAGCTACCTCGCGCCGGGCCGGCGGACGCTGGTCGTGACCGATCGCGTGAGCTGCTTCGATCGCGTCGTCGGGACGATCCCGGTCAAGGGACAGCTCCTGAACCAGATGGCGGCCTTCTGGTTCGCGCAGACGCAGTCGATCGCGAAGAACCACCTCATCTCGGTCCCGGATCCGAGCGTCTCGATCGTGAAGGAATGCAGGACGCTGCCGGTCGAGTTCGTGATGCGCGGCTACCTGACCGGGACGACCTCGACCTCGATCTGGACCGCCTACGCGCGGGGCGAGCGACGCTTCTGCGGCCACGACCTGCCGGGGGGCCTGCGGCGCCACGAAAAGCTGCCGACGCCGCTGCTCACGCCGACGACGAAGGCCCTGCACGGCGAGCACGACGCGCCGACCTCGCGCGACGAGCTGCTCGCCCGGGGCACCCTCTCCGAGGCGCTCTTCGACGCGGCCCACGCGCTGGTCCAGCGGCTGTTCGCCGAAGGCACGCGCCACGCGGCGAAGCAGGGCCTCATCCTCGTCGACACGAAATACGAGCTCGGCCTCGACGAGCAGGGCGAGCTCGTCGTGATCGACGAGATCCATACGCCCGACTCCTCGCGCTACTGGCGCATCGACGGCTACGAGAAGGCGCTGTCGGAGGGGGGCTCGCCCGCCGCGATCGACAAGGAGTACGTCCGCCTCTGGCTCGCGGAGCAGGGATACAAGGGCGAAGGGCCGCCGCCCGAGCTCCCGATCGAGGTCCGGGTCGAGGCCGCGACGCGCTACATCGACGCGTTCGAGCAGGTGACGGGCCGCGCCTTCGTGCCCGACCTCGAGGAGCCGGTCGCGCGGATCCGGCGCAATCTCGGCCTCGCCTGAGAGACGCCCGGGCTCAGAGGCTGTGAAGATATCGTCGAC
>CAZFKD010000136.1:0-9305 GCA_964519695.1 uncultured Spirochaetaceae bacterium | reverse complement strand
GGGGCGAGCGTGCCGTCGGCCATGCGGCGACGCCTGCCGAGCTCGGCGAGATGCAGGCCCTGCTGCGCCGTTCGCTCGCCGAGGGCGGCCTCGGCTTCTCGTCGACGCGCTCGGCCGCGCACAACGACGCGGAGGGGAATCCGGTCCCGTCGCGGCACGCGAGCCTCGACGAGCTCTACGCCCTCTGCCGGACCACGGGCGAGTTCCCGGGAACTTCGCTCGAGATGCTGCCGGGAACGAGCATGTTCTCCGATCTCGACAAGGAGATCCTGACCAACATGTCGCTCGCTGCGCAGCGCGCGCTCAACTGGAATCTGCTCGCGCCGCGCTCCGACATGCCCGAGGTCGCGATCAACCAGCTCGCCGCCTCCGACCACGCGGCCGAGCGGGGCGCGGTCGTGCTCGCGTTGACGGTGCCCCAGGAGATCGGGGGCCGCGTCAATCTGCATTCGGCGTTCGCGTTCGACGCGCTGCCGCGCTGGGCGCCGATCATGCAGCTGCCGATCGATGCGCGCATGCGAGCGCTGGCGGATCCGATGGTCCGCGCAGAACTGCGAGCGGGCGCCGAGGAGCAGGGAGCGGGACCGCTGAAGGCGCTCACGCGCTGGGGCCAGGTTCGCGTCGCCGAGACCTTCGCGCCCGGGAACGCAGAGCTGCGCGGGCGGACGCTCGGCGAGATCGCGGCCGAGCGCGGCGCGGATCCCTTCGACGTGCTGCTCGATCTCGCGCTCTCCGAAGGGCTTCGGACCTCGTTCGCGTCGCCGACCGAGGGCCAGACCGATTCCGAGAGCTGGCGACTGCGCGCCGAGTCCTGGACCGATCCGCGCACCATCGTCGGCGCCTCCGACGCCGGTGCCCATCTCGACATGCTCGATACTTTCGCGTTCACGACCCAGCTGCTCGGCCGCGGCGTGCGCGAGATGGGGCTGATCCCGGTCGAGCAGGCGGTGCACCAGCTGACGGAGGTGCCGGCGCGCTTCTACGGTCTGCGCGAGCGGGGGCGGATCGCCGAGGGGTGGTGGGCCGACGTCGTCGTATTCGACGTCGGCCGGATCGAGAAGGGCCCGACCTACACGCGCAACGATCTGCCGGCCGGCGCGCCGCGACTCTATGCGGATGCGATCGGGATCGACCGGGTGATCGTCAATGGGCAGGTCATCGTGCGCGATGGCGTTGAGACGGGGGCGCGTCCGGGGACGATCCTGCGGTCGGGGCGCGATACGGAGACCGTTCCGCTCTCGGCCTGGCAGCGGCGCTGAGCGTTTCGACGGACGGAGCGGACGAAGCAGAGAAGCAGAGATGGAGAGAAGGAGAAGAGAGCGCGATGAACGACGAGCTCGCGCGGCGGGTCGATCCCGCGCATACGACGATCCTCTCGATGGAGATGCAGCGCGGCATCGTTGGGGATCTCGCGCGCTTCGCGGGGCCGGCCGAGGCAGTGCGCGAGTCGGGGATGCTCGCGCGCTGTGCGTCGCTCTACGCGGCGGCGCGGCGAGCGGGCATGCGCGTCGTGCATTGCAATGCCGCGTTCCGGCCGGATCGAGCCGGCAGCTACCGCAACATGCCCTTCGTGAACCGCTTGCTGGACGACCCGGGACACCTGCCGACGGGCACGCCTTCGGTGGAGCCGATGCCCGAGCTGAAGCGAGAGGGCGATCTCGAGTCGACGCGGCTGCATGGGATATCGCCCTTCGCGGGCACGGATCTCGATTCGATCCTGCGCAGCCTCGGAACGCGCACGGTCGTCGCGGCTGGGGTTTCGCTCAATCGCGGGATCATCGGAATCTCGATCGAGGCGGTGAACAACGGCTACGAGGTCGTGGTGCCGAGGGATGCGGTCGTCGGGTATCCGCGGGAATACGGCGAGATGGTGCTGAGGCATACGCTCGACGGGCTCGTCACGCTGTCGAGCGTCGAGACACTCGTCTCGATCTGGCGAGACGGGCCGCGCTGAACGGGCGTCCGGTCGAGCGGGAGCCGAGCCGGAGCGCTCGGCGAGGGCGCAGGCGGAATGGCCATTTCTGGCACGCAGGCGTGGGCAGTCTGCGAACTGCGTCGAGCATGCACGCCGCGCCCGGCAACTCCGCCGAAAACCCCGCTAAGCTCGGGCTGCCCCTCGATCCCCCGTCGCGTGGCTGCGGCCCTCGTCGCGGCCAGTCGCAGACGTCTGGACCCGAGGGCGAACAGAACCTATAACCCGACCCGATCCGGCCGTCCCATTCCACGGCCACCGGAGGAATCCATGTCTCTCGTCCAGAAGCCCGCTCCCGATTTCACTGCCCCGGCCGTCATGGCCAACGGCGAAACGGCCCCGCTGACGCTCTCGTCCTTCAAGGGCAAGAAGTACGTCGTCCTCTTCTTCTACCCCTTCGATTTCACGTTCGTCTGCCCGACGGAGATCCTCTCCTTCTCGAACCACATCGACGAATTCCAGAAGCGGGGCGTCGAGGTCATCGGCTGCTCGATCGATTCGGCCCATGTCCACCGCGCCTGGCGCGATACGAAGGTCGAGGATGGCGGCATCGGCCCCATCAAGTACCCGCTCGTCGCCGACGTGACGAAGGACATCGCGCGCTCCTACGGCGTGCTGCTCGAAGGCGGCATGGCGCTGCGCGGCACCTTCCTGATCGACAAGGCCGGCACCGTCCGCCAGGCCACGGTCAACGACCTGCCGCTCGGCCGCTCGATCGAAGAGACCCTGCGCCTCGTCGACGCGCTCCAGCACACCGAGGAGCATGGCGAGGTCTGTCCCGCCGGCTGGAACAAGGGCAAGACCGCGATGAAGGCGAATCCGAAGGGCGTCGCCGACTTCCTCAAGGCGAACGCCGGGAAGCTCTGAGCCCGGATCATCTGGCCTCGGGACCCGAGCCCGGCGCATCGTGCGCCGTGGCTCGGGTCCCGGAGTCGGGCAGGCTGTCTTCCTGCAAGGCCGGCGACTTCGGGTCCGACCGGGTTCGAGTCCGGTCCTGGCCCCGTGACTCGGCGCTGCATTGAAATTTTGGCCTCTAGTCCATTTTACTCATGAGTAATCTGGACTAGGCTCCAAAACGTGAAGGCCCGAAGTCGCTCCCTCGAGCCCGTCATCCGGTCGACGCTCGAAACCAAGATGGTTTTTCTCGGCGGCCCGCGCCAGGTGGGCAAGACGACCCTCGCGCTCGCGCTGATCGGCCGAGGGGCCGACGAGGGACACCCGGCCTATTTCAATTGGGACGATCCCCGCTCCGCCGGCCGGATTCGCCGGGTCGAGCTCCCGCCGGGCGAGTCCCTGCTCGTCTTCGACGAAATCCACAAATACGCGCGCTGGCGCAGCCTCGTGAAGGGCATCTGGGATACCGAGAAATCCCGTCGCCAGATCCTCGTGACGGGGTCGGCGCGCCTCGACTACTACAGGAAGGGCGGTGACTCGCTCGCGAACCGGTATCGCCATTTTCGGTTGCACCCGTTTTCGCTTCGGGAGCTGGCTCGCCGGCCGGCGCGAAGCGATCTCGAATCGCTGATGCGATTCGGGGGATTCCCGGAGCCCTTGTTCACGCAGGACGAACGGGCCCATCGGATCTGGCAGCGCGATCGCGTGGGGCGGGTCGTTCGCGAGGATCTGCGCGATCTGGAGCAGGTCCGCGAGATTTCTCTCGTCGAGCAGCTCGTCGAGCTGTTGCCCGCGCGTGTCGGTTCGCCCCTCTCGATCAGTTCGCTGCGAGAGGATCTCGAGGTCGACCACAAGACGGTGGAGCGTTGGCTGACGATCCTCGAGAATCTCTATCTCTGCTTTCGGATCCCCCCTTACGGCCCGCCGCGCATTCGCGCCGTCAAGAAATCGCAGAAGCTCTACCTCTGGGACTGGTCGACCGTTCTCGAAGCGGGCCCCCGCTTCGAGAATCTCGTGGCGAGCCAGCTGCTGAAGTTCTGTCACGGCATCGAAGACAGGGAAGGCCATCGGATGGAGCTTCGATTCCTGCGGGACACCGATCGTCGCGAGGTCGATTTCGTCGTCTTGAAGGATCGCAAGCCACTTTTCGCCGTCGAGTGCAAGACCGGCGAACGTTCCGTGAGTCCGGCCATTCCCTATTTCGCCGAGCGAACTCCGATCCCCCGCTTCTATCAGGTTCATCTCGGGGACCGGCACTACGAGACCGGCGCCGCCACGGTCGTTCCCTTCGCGCGCTTCTGCGAAGAGCTCGATCTACCGTGACGGCCGGGGGTGGTTCGCCGACCCGCTCGCGCCGCCCCGCCGCTTCGCGAGCACCCGCGCCCCCGCCGCCACCGCGACGAGCAGCGCGAGCCCGCCGACCGCCCAGCCGAGCTGGCCGTCGAGCGCCGAGCGGCCGAGCACGACGAAACCCGTGACGTAGATCATCTGGATCGCGACCGAGAGCACGACGAAGCGCATCAGGTCGAGCTGCGCGGCAGCGAGGATCAGGTTCTGCAGGAAGTAGGGGAAGCCCGGCGTCAGGCGAATCAGGGTGATGAAGAGGGCTTCGTCGAGGCTCGATTCGAAGCGGGGGATGCGGTGGCCCCGGCGCGCGACGAGCGATTCGAGGGTCGGGCGCAGGATGCTGCGGGCGGCGGTGTGCAGGATCAGGTTGCTGACGACGAGGCAGCCGGCGATCCAGGCGAGCGCGGGCCCGATGCCGTAGACGACGCCCGCTGCCAGATAGAACAGGGCGATCGGGAAGGGCAGCAGGGTCGCGACGACGAACGCGCCGAAGAAGACCAGCGGCGGCGCGCTGCGGACGCTCTCGAGCGCCGCTTGCGCCCAGCCGGGCAGGGCGTCGGCGGCTGCCGCCGCATCGGGCTCGCCCTGGGCCCAGGCGGCGGAGGCCGCGAGCAGGACGAGGCCGGCTGCGATCGAGGGGCGGGTCGTCACGCTGCGCTGCACTCCCGGGTCGGACGGACGGAAGCATATCCACTTTCGCGCGGGGCCGTGCTCGATTGCAGCGCCAATCGGGATCGAGTACCAACGATTGCTCGCTTCCCAGCCGCCGCCCGGTCGGACGCCATGTTCTACTTCGACTTCGCCAACTACTTCAAGATGGTCCGCCTCGCCTGGAACGAGAAGGTTCCGAAGGCGCGCCGCTACTACCTCGCTGTCCTGCTCGTCGCCGTCCCGATCGTCGCAGGCTTCCATGCGATCTGTTTCCTGCTCGACCGCGTCTTTTATCCCGATCTGCGCAAGGTCGAGGTCGAGGCGCCGATCTTCATGGTCGGCCATGCCCGCAGCGGAACGACCCTGACCCACCGTCTGCTCAGCCAGGACGGCGGACGCTTCAGCTCCTTCCTCCTCTACGAGCTCTACTTTCCCTCGCTGATCCAGAAGAAGCTGATCCGCTGGGTCGCGCGCATCGACGCGGAGCGCTGGCGCGGGCTGCTCGCGGGCCAGCTGCGCGCCTGGGAAGACTGGCGCTACGGCCCGAGTCGCCACATGCACGAGATGGGCCTGACCCAGCCCGAGGAAGACGACATCGTCCTCTACTGGTCGATGGCCGCGGGCTTCTGGATCACGAAGATGCCCTACATGGGCGATCTCGATTTCTACTACATGAACGATTGGCCCGCGCGCAAACGCCGGCGCTACAACGATTTCTACCGCGAGTGCATCAAGCGCCAGCTCTACCTGAACGGAACGGACAAGATCCATCTCAGCAAGAACCCGATGTATTCGGGCCGCGTCGCGTCGCTCCACGAGGCGTTTCCGGACGCGCGCTTCATCGTCAACGTGCGCGATCCGAACGAGACGATCCCGAGCCTGCTCAAGCTGGTGCGGGCCGGATGGAAGCAGCTCGGCTGGGATCCGGAGCGCCAGAAACGCTGCCTTTCGATCCTCGCCGGCCAGTCCTGGCATACCTACAAGCATCCGATCGAGTTCCTCGACGCCAACCCGAACGTCAAGGGCGCGATCGTCGACTACCGCGACCTGACGGCCGATCCGGCGGCGACGATCGAGAAGCTCTACCAGGATCTCGACCTGCCGATGACGAGCGAATTCCGCGAGCAGCTCGCGCAGCAGGGAAAGCGCGAGCGGGAGCACAAGACGCACCATACCTACAGTCTCGAGGAGTTCGGCCTCGAGCCCGAGGCGATCCGCACCAACCTGGCCGAGCTCTTCGAGCGCTTCGGCTGGGATCGCTGACGCCGAGCGGGCCCGGGCCGTTCGCGCCCGGCGCGAACCGCCGTCCCCCCAACGCGAGGAAGTCCCCATGAGCAATGCGAACGCGAAGAGCGATGGAATCGATGCCCAGAAGAAGCTGCGGGCCGTCTGGGACGAGGTGATCGGCCTGCTCGGCGAGGCCCGCGACGCGATCGACCAGCCGCAGCTGATGCCCCCGCCGCCCTCGGACCGCAATCTCGCCGAGGGCTACCGCTACCTCATGGGCTTCGTCCACAACGCGATCGAGCGCTCCTTCCATCAGGATCCCGTGCGGCCGCATTTCCGGAACGCCCTCTCGATCATTACGCGCAGCACGATCGACAATCCCGACGCGATCTACTTCTCGACGCCGATCGACGGCCGCAAGACCCATCGCCTGCGCGGCGAGATGGGCGATGCGCGCCATTGGAAGGGCGAGGCGCCCGCGCCGACCGGCCGCAAGGCGCCGCATTACATGATCTTCGAGGCGAGCTGGGGCTGCCTCGCCGGCGACTCCGGGACGCTCCAGGAGCTGCGCCCGGGCATGAAGACGCAGACGGGGCGGATCGACTGCTCGTCGATCGAGGTGAACCCCGACGGCTCCTTCGAGATCGTCTTCGCCCCGGAGCGGCCGGCGGGCTGGACGGGCAACTTCGTCTCGACGCTGAAGGTCGTGAAGCAGCCGCATCCGACGAAGCCCGAGACGCCGCCCGAGCGCTATGCGGAGTACATCAGCGGCCGCCAGATCTTCGAGGACTGGGCGCGCGAAGACGCGATCCATTTCGAGATGGTGCAGGAGGGCGCCGAGGGAACGGCGCCGCCGCCCTACGACTCGGATCAGGCCGCCGCGCAGCTGCGGACCTTCGGCGAGACGGTGCGCAACCAGATCCAGTTCTGGAACGCCTTCTGGACGATTCCGATGGGGACCTACGGGCCGCGGCCCGGCGCCCTGCCGGGCATCGCGTTTCCGAGGAATGCGTTCAACCAGATCAACGCCGCTTCGGCCGCGACCGGCGGCGGCATGTCGACGAACCTCTATGCGGGCGGCGTCGGCGAGATCGGGCCCGACGAGGCGATCATCATCGAGAACCGCATCCAGAAGAAGCCGAACTACATCGGCTTCCAGCTCGGCAATCTCTGGGGCGAGTCGCTCGAATACGCGAACCGCTGCAGCAGCCGCAACGGCCATCAATCGGTCGTCGACTCCGACGGCGTGATCCGGCTCGTCGTCGCCCACGCAGATCCGGGCGTCCACAACTGGCTCGATACGACCGGCCAGCCCGTCTTCTTCATGTCCCCGCGCTGGGCCTACAGCCAGCAGCCCGAGCCGCCGGACTGGCCCTCGATCTCGATGAAGGTCGTGAAGGCGAAGGACGTGCTCTCGCTGCTCCCGCCGGACACGAAGCGCGTCACGCCCGCCGAGCGCCGCGCGGAGATCGCGATCCGCCAGCGCCACGTCACGAAGCGCTACCGGGTCTTCTGAGATGCGCCGGGCCGGCGCGCAGGCGCGCTCGTGATCCTCGACGCGTTCCGCCTCGACGGGAAGACGGCGATCGTGACTGGCGCGGGTCGCGGGATCGGCGCCGAGATCGCGCGCTCGTTCGCGGAGGTCGGGGCGGCGGTCGTCTGCGTCGCGCGGACCCGGGAGGAGTTGCTGCGGACCTGCGGTGCGATCGAAGCGATGGGTGGGCGCGCGATTCCGGTCGACTGCGATCTCGTCGCGGGGGATTCGGCCGAGCTGATCGTCGAGGCGGGGCTCGCGGCCTATGGGCGGATCGACGTGCTGGTCAACAATGCGGGCGGCGGCGGCCACGTTCCGACGCGTCATGCGGCGGACGCGCATTTCGACGCGGCGATGGCGCTCAACTTCAAGGTCCCGTTCTACCTGACGCGCGCGGTCGCGCCGCACATGAAGGTCCGCGGCGGCGCGGTCGTCAACATCTCCTCGGGCTTCGCGCGGGCGGCGAACGTCGGCTCGATCCCGTACGGCGGCGCGAAGGCGGCGCTCGAGCAGCTGACGCGGATGATGGCGATGGAATACGCACCGGCGATCCGCGTGAACGGGATCCGGGTCGGCGCCGTCACGACGGAGAACATGCAGCGCAATCTGCTCGACGCGATGCCGGGGATCAGCGAGAAGCTCGCCGCCTGGACGCCGCTGCAGCGCCACGGCACGCCGGCGGACATCGCCCAGGCAGCCCTCTTTCTCGCCTCGCCGGCGTCGAGCTTCGTCACGGCGCGGATCCTGCCCGTCGACGGCGGCGTCGTGCTCGAGCGCTCGGCGATGGAGCTGATCGCGCGGGCGGAGAAGATGGCGAAGGACTGAGAGATCCGGGCCGAGCGGATGGCGAGGAGCGGCGCGGCGCGAGCGGGCCGGAGGGCCGAGCGGCGAAGCGTGCGTGCCGACCGGGCGAGGAGCGAAATGGGCCAGGCAGAAGCGAAGAGGACCACTAAGACGAAGACGGGGGCGAGAAACGGCGCATCGCGCATCGGCGCCCGGGTCGCACGCTTTCGCGAGCGCTACGGGCCGGCCGCGATCGTGACGGGCGCGGCGCAGGGCATCGGGCGGGCCTTCGCCGATGCGATCGCGGCGCGGGGGCTCGCGGTCCATCTCGTCGACGTCCAGGCCGACCCGCTCGCCCGGGCGGCGCGGGAGGTCGAAGAGCGGTTCGGCGTGCGCGCGACGGCGGTCCCCGTCGATCTCTCCCGGCGCGATTGCCTCGAGCTCGTGCGCGCCGCGGTCGGGGGCTCCGAGATCGGCCTCGTCGTCTGCAACGCGGCGATCGGCCAGGAGGGCCCCTTCCTCGACGAATCGCTCGACGCGCTCCACCGCGCCATCGACGTCAACTGCCATGCCGCCGTCGCGCTGACCCACGGATTCGGCGCCGAGATGGCCCGCCGCGGCCGCGGCGGCATCGTCCTGATCGCCTCGGGCACCGCGCTCCAGGGCTCGCCGCGTTATGCGAACTATGCGGCGACGAAGGCCTTCAACCTCGTGCTCGGCGAGAGCCTCTGGTACGAATTCCGTGATCGGGGCGTCGACGTCCTCTCCTTCGTCCCCGGCCCGACGAATACGCCGGGGCTGCGCCGCAGCGTGAAGGGGCTGAAGGAAGGTGTCGCCATCGGTCCGATCGGCTTGCCCGCCGAGACCGCCGAGCGCGCCGTCGAGGCCCTCGGGCGG
>CAZFKD010000135.1:1756-9353 GCA_964519695.1 uncultured Spirochaetaceae bacterium | reverse complement strand
CCGAGGACGAGGCGGCCTTGATCGAGTACGTCGCCCTGCGCGCCCGCACCGCCTGAGGCGCTGCGCAGATCGGCAACCGCTCCTCGCGGCAGTACCGCCTAACTGCGCCGGGCGAAGAAATCCGCGACCGCGAGCGCCAGCGCGGGCCCGTCGTAGTCGACGGTCGCGACGTGGCCCGAGCGCTCGAGATAGAAGAGCTCCTTCTCGCTCGAGGCGACTTCGGCGTGGATGCGCGCGGCGTCTCTCGGGAGTGCCGTCCGATCGTGCCGGCCGTGGGCAACGAGGATGGGCGCGTCGATCCGCGAAAGCCCTCCGATCACCTCCGCCTGCAGCGCGACGAGCTCGTTCACCGATGCGAGCGGCATTGCGCCGAGACCCGGATGCCGGGCGCTCGCTCCGGGCTCGCGAATGTCCGAGCCGCGCTTCTTGCGAAACGGGACGACCCGGCGGAGCGCCCGCGCCAGGAAGGGCAGCGGTCTGCGAAGCGCCAGCGGCGTACCGATCACGACGATGCCGTCGACGTCGCGGGTCTGCGCGATGCGAAGCGTCACGAGCCCGCCCATCGAGATTCCCGCGACGAAGACCCGCGCGTGCTCCTCGCGCAGCGCCGCGAGCTCGCGCGCCGCGAGCTCGACCCAGTCCTGGTGACGCGTCTGCGCGAGCGCCTCGTGGCCCCGTTCGTGCCCCGCCATCCAGGGACCCCGCGCACGCAGGCCCCGCTGCGCGAGCGCCTCGGCGAGGGGGAGGACCTCGTAGGGGGTCCCGGTCAGGCCGTGCAGACATAGCACGGCTGCACGCGTATCCCTCGCCGGATCGGGCCGCAGGTCGAAAGGCGCGACGTCGGCGGCAGCGATGCGTAGGTTCGTCATGCTTCGAGCTCCGCGCGGGCCTGTTCGAGGACGCGCTCGACGACCTCGCGCAGCGGAACGCCCCGCTTGCGCGCCGCGCGTTTGCAATCGTCGTACTCCGGCGAGAAATCCCGCCGCCCGTCGACCCCCCGGACGACCTTGACGCGCACCGGCCCGTACGGCGTCGCGAGCCGCACGCTCTCGCGCTCGAGCAGCAGGCGATCCCATTCGAGCGTCCGCAATCCGATCGCCGTCGACTCGGCGAACACGATGCGCGCGAGCGCGTCGCGGTCGGCGGGGCGCGCGAGCACGCGCAGCGCGAAGCCCGGCCGATTCTTCTTCATCTGCAGATGCTGCAACGAGACGTCGAGCGCACCCGCTTCGAACAGCCGCTCCATCAGGTGATCGAAATGCTCCGGCACGAAATCGTCGAGATTGGTCTCGATCACCGCGATCCGGTCGCGACAGAGCCCCGCACCCCCGCCGAGCACCGCGCGCAGGACGTTCGGCATCGGCCCCGGCCGATCGTTCCCCGCGCCGTACCCGATCCGCTCGACCGTCATCGCGGGCAGGACCCCGAATTCGTCGACGAGCGTGCGCAGGATCGCCGCGCCGGTCGGTGTCACCGTCTCCCAGGCGACGTGGGCCGGAACGGTCGGGATTCCGGCCAGGAGCTCGAGCGTCGCCGGCGCCGGCAGGGGCAGCAGCCCGTGCGCGGAGACGACACTGCCGTGACCGAGCGCGACCGGCGAGCAGGTGATGCGATCGATCGAGAGCGCCTCGACCGCGATCGCCGCGGCGGTGACGTCGACGATGGCATCGACGGCGCCCACCTCGTGAAAATGGACGTCGGCGAGAGCGATGCCGTGGACACGCGCCTCGGCTTCGCCGAGCGCTTCGAAGATCGCGAGGGCCCGGTCCCGGACCGCCGGGACCAGGCGCGCGCGGGAGAGCAGCCGGTGGATCTCGGCATAACGCCGACCGTGGGCAGCGGGACGGGACGGGGTCCGCGAACGGCCCTTCGCGGAGGCCGGCGCGGGTCCGTGGGCGTGCACATGGCCGTGTTCGTGCGCATGGCTGTGTTCATGCGGATGGCGGGGGGCATGGTGGTGTTCGGAGCCGGCCGCCGCACCGCCGGATCGCGAGCGGGACGAAACCCGGCGGCGCCCGGCGGGCTTCGACTCCGGGACGACGACATCGACATGGCGCGCCGCCAGCCCCCCGCGCTGCACCTTGCGAACGACCAGCTTGAATTCGAGACCGAGCGGCGCGAGGCCCTCGAGCAGACGGGCGCGGGGCAAGCCGAGATCGAGCATCGCGCCGATGAACATGTTGCCGGCGGCGCCCGAGAAGGCGTCGAGATGGAGCAGACGCCGCGTCATCGGCGCGTGGCCTCCCGGCGACGCACGCGCCGCGCGGATCCCGACGGCGCATGCTCTACGAATTCCGCCCTCACAGCCGGTTGATCAGCGTCGCGACGTGCGCAGCGCCGAATCCGTTGCCGATGTTCACGACGGTCACGTTCGACGCGCAGCTCGTCAGCATGCCGAGCAGCGCCGCGATGCCCCCGAACGACGCGCCATACCCGACGTCGGTCGGCACGGCGATCACGGGCTTGTCGACGAGTCCGCCGACGACCGAGGGCAGCGCGCCTTCCATGCCCGCGACGACGATCAGGACACGGGCCGATCGCAGCCGATCGAGCGACGCGAAGAGGCGATGGATGCCGGCGACGCCGACGTCTTCGAGCAGATCGACCCGGTTGCCGAATCGGCGCGCGACTTCGCAGGCCTCGGTCGCGACCGGCCGGTCGGCGCTTCCGGCGGACACGACGAGCACCGTCCCCTTCCCCTGGATCGGCACCTCCTCGGGCCCGAGCCAGAGCGTCCGCGAATCGACGTGATGTTCGGCCTCGGGCAGCGCCTCGAGAATCGCCGAGACCTGGCCTGGATCGACGCGCGTGACGAGCACGGGCTGTCCCGCCCGCCGCAGCGCATGCGCCGCGCCGACGATCTGGTGGGCGGTCTTGCCCTGACCGAAGACGACCTCGGGAATGCCCTGCCGCAGCGCGCGGTGGGTATCGATGCGGCCGTGATCCGTATCGATGAACGGCAGGATCGCGACACGGCGGACCGCTTCGTCGGGGGCGACCTCGCCCGATCGGACGGATTCGAACAGACTGCGCAGCGTATCGGAGTTCAAGCCTTCGCCTTCATCTCGCCTCGATCGCGGCCGGGCCGGGCGCGATCCGGTGTCGTGCGAAGTCGGATCCTAACAGACCGGAACGAACGACGGCGCCTTCACTCCGCCGCCAGGCCGAGATCGCCCGTCGGCACGATCACGAGGCGCCCGACGGCGATGCCATCCGCCGTGCGCAGAGATGACTCGAATGTCAGCGCATCCGACCCGACGACGCGGCCGACCCAGTCCGCGAACTCGCGTTCCGCGTGGCTCGCGAAGAGCGCCGGAATCGAGGGCAGCAGGCGCGAATGAAGCGCATCCGCGATTCCGGAGGCGACATGCGACGCGAGGATGTTGCCGACCTCCATCAACGCCGACTCGACGATCTCGGGGTCGAGCGATCCCGAACCGATGCCGACCACGCTCCGAACGAGAGATTCGCTCGCGCCTGCCGGAAAGAGGATCCCGACGAGCGCGTCGAGACAGCCCTCGAACTCGAAGAAGACGCCGGTCGAACCTTCGTCGTCCGCGGCGTCCGCGACGAGCAGGCAGACGCCTCGCGACGGCGGGCCGACGACGGGCAGGCTCGCCGAGATCGGCGTGCTCGCGAGCTGCGAGAACGCGGATGCGGCGCGGACGGCCCCGGCGAGGGTCAGGGCGGTGAATCGCTCGATCGCGCGCTTGCGGGTGTCGTCCATCGGTCAGACCAGCTGATTCAGATCGAGGAGGAAGACGGGGCTGCCATCCTGGAGCACCGTGAGACCCGAGAGGATCCGGACGCACCCGAGCAGCTCGGGCACCGGCTTCACGTAGAACTCCTGCTGCCCCTCGAAACGATCCACCGCCAGTGCGACCCGCTCGCCCCGGATCTCCGAAATCACGAGCGGCACCGACGCGCCCGCGCCCGGCCCGGCCGAGCCCGTGTGCTCGATGCGCAGCCGCCGGGCCAGCGAAAGCACCGGGATCGGCGTGCCGTCGATCAGGGCGAAGGAATCGCCGGCGGCGTGCTCGACCGCGTCCGCCGGGACCTCGAGAATACGCTCGACCTTCGAGATCGGGATCGCCACGCGTTCGTCGGCGATCCCGACGAGCAGTACCCGCTGCACGGCCGCCGTGATCGGAACGCGGAGCGTCGTCGTGGTTCCGCGTCCGTGCTCGGTCCGCAGCAGGACCTCTCCGCCCAGCCCCTCGACCGTCGCCTTCACGGCGTCCATTCCGACGCCGCGCCCCGACACCTCGGAGACGGCATGCGCGGTCGACAGCCCCGGATGGAAGATGAATCGCACGACCTCCTCGGGCGGCAGGTCCGAGGCGAGATCTTCGTGGATGAGTCCGGCCGCCACTGCCCGGCGACAGACGGACGCGAGATCTATGCCGCGACCGTCGTCGGCGACGTCGATCCAGATCGAGTCGCGCAGCCGGCGCGCCTCGATCCGCAGGCGCCCGACCTCGGGCTTGCCCGCGGCGATCCGATCGGCCGGCTTCTCGAGCCCGTGATCCACCGCGTTGCGGACGAGGTGGAGGAGCGGCTCCGACAGCCGGTCGAGGATCGCGCGGTCGAGCTCGAGCTCGGCGCCCTGGATCTCGACCTCGACCCGCTTGCCGAGCTTCTCCGCCACCGCCCGCGCGGTACGCGGCAGATTGTCGGTCACCCGTTCGAGGGGCGCGGTCCGCAGCTCGAGGACCCGCCGCTGCAGCTCCGCGACGCGGCGGTCGACCCGGTCGAAACCGTCGGCGACCTCGGGCTCCTGCGCATAACGTGCGACACCCGCCCGAAGCTGGCTCGACGAGAGGATGACTTCGCCGACGGCCGTGAGAAAGCGATCGAGGGTCTCCGTGCGAACGCGCACGGTCGGACTGCGGTGAACGGCGGCGACCGGACCCGGCGCGGAGGGGGACGTCTCCGGCGCGGACTCGTCCCGCGCCGTCCGGGCGCCCGCCGCCTCGGCGACGGGCTCTAGCTCCGGGCTTTTTTTGGGTGTGCCGCCGGAGCCGCGGAAGGCTCGTCCGAGTCGGCTGCGCCGAGGGCTTCATCGCCGCCCTGAACGTCCGCGAGCCGCGCGATCAGCGCTGCTTCGACGGGCTGCGGCTCGCGCTCGTCGGCGACTGCGGCGACCATGGCCTCGAGCGCTTCGAGGGCCTGGAAGAGGATCGCCAGCTCGGCCGGGTCGCGGACGCGTCCGGCGCGCCGAACGCCCTCCATCCGGTCTTCCATCCGGTGGGCCAGGTCCGAGATCGGCTCGTAGCCGAGCGAGGCGGCCATCGACTTGATCGAATGCGCCATCCGGAAGAGCGTATCGATGGACTCCGCGCCGGCGAGCTCCTTCTCGAGCCCGAGCAGCGCGTGGCTCATCTCGGCGAGGTGGTCCGCAGCCTCCTCGAGAAAGATCCGCCGATACTTCGCGAGGTCGAGGGACACGCGCTAGTCCGCCTTCTCGAGCACCTTCTTGAGCGTCGCGATCACGCTGTCCGGCTTGAAGGGCTTCACGATGAAGTCGCGGGCCCCCGCCTGCAGCGCCTCCATCACGAGCGACTCCTGCCCGAGCGCGCTGCACATGACGATGCAGGCCGACGGATGCTCCGCCAGGATGCGCTTCACGGCATCGATCCCCGACCGCTTCGGCATCACGATGTCCATCGTGACCAGATCCGGCGCGAGCTCCTTGAAGAGATCCACCGCCTCGACCCCGTTCGTGGCCTCGCCCACGATCTCGTGGCCCTCGGGCTCGATGATCTCGCGAATCATCTGCCGCATGAAGGATGCGTCGTCTGCGATCATTACCCGTGCCATGTCGTTCCCTCCGATTCCGTCACCCATTCGTTCGTGGCGCTCTCGATCACGTGGGCCCCGCGCGCCACCAGCGCCGTCGGATCCAGGATGTGGACGATGCGTCCGTCCACGGGGCGTCGCTCGATGATCAGCCCCTCGCCCTTGCGTGCTTCGTAACCCTGTCCCGCAACCAGGCCGATCACGCGATCGACGGGCATGCCCAGCCGCGCGAGGCTGCCCGGCCGGTCCGCGACGACGAGGACCTGCTCCTGCGCATAACCGACCGTCGTCGCCGCGCCGAACGGAGTTGCACCGGCTTCGTCGCTGCGACGCCCGAGCAGCAGTTCGGTCGCGACGAGCGGCAAGGCCTCGCCATGCCAGTTCATGACGCCGCCGATCGGCAGCGCGAGCGAGGGCACGCTCGTCACCCGATCCTTCTCCGCGACCTCGACGACCCATGCGATCGGCAGCGCGTAGCGGACGTCCTCGAACAGGAACATGAGGAGCCGATCGCCCCCATCGCCGTAGGCCGCGCCGCTCGTCACGACCCGGCTCCGTCGAAGGCGGCCCGATCGCCGCCGGTCCCCTCCGCCGGAGCGCTCGCACCGCCTGTCCGGAAGAAGTTCAGCGATGCGTCGAGCTCGCGCGCGAGCTGGGTCACGGTCTCGGCCGAGCAGAGGATCTGTGCGAGGGTCTCGACCTGACGCCGCATCGTGTCGTCGAGGCCCGCGACGCTCGTGCCGTTGCCGCCCGCGACCTTCGCAATCTCCTCGATCGCCTCGACCATGCTCTGGGCGTTCCAGGAATGGCTGTCGGCGCCATGAAAGATCTCCTCCGAGCGCGTCGCCGCTTCGGAGACGGCCATGCTGATCTGGGCGAGTGCGCCGGCGATGGTGTTGATGTCCTCGCGGCCCTCGCCGATCACCTGGCTCGACTGCCGCATCTCGTCGGCGACCATGGCGGTATCGGCCTGGATCTCGTGCATCAGCTGACTGATTTCATCGGCGCTCTTGCCGGCGCTCTCCGAGAGCTTGCGAATCTCGTCGGCGACGACGGAGAAACCGCGCCCCGCTTCGCCAGCGCGCGCTGCCTCGATCGACGCGTTGAGCGAGAGCAGGTTCGTGCGATGGGCGACGGAGGTGATGATCTCGGTGATCTGATGGACGTGGCGCGTCTTCGCCTCGAGCTGGAACACCTTGATGCCGGTGCTCTCGGCGCGCTCGAAGACCGCCTTCATTTTCTCGATCGCGAGCCGCGCGACCTCGACGCCGGTGCCCGCCTTCTGGTTCGCCTCCGCGGCGAAGCCGAAGGCCTCGCGCGCGCGGCCAGCGTTGAGATCGATCTCGCTCGAGATCTCGGCCATCCGATGCGAGGCCTGGCCGAGCAGAACCTGCTCCTGGGCGACGCCCGAAGCGACCTGCGCGACCGTCGACGAGACGCCCTCGCTCATGCGCCGCAGCTCGCCGAGCACGGCCTCGAGCCCCGTCGACGAGGCGGCGACCGCGCGCGACGTTTGCTGCACGCTCGCGACCAGCTGACGCAGGCGGACGAGCACGTCGGCGAGACCGCGATGCAGCTCGTCCATCTCGTCGGGCAATTGGGAAGGTCGCTGCGCCGTCAGCCCCTGGCGGAGATCGCCCTCGCGGATCCGCTCGGTCGCCTGGCGCAGGGCTTCGAACTTCGCGCCGAACATGCGCGAGAGGAAGAACCCGATGATGCCGCCGACGCCGAGGGCGACGAAGAGCGTGCCCCACGTCGAGAACGCGGCACAGGCGCGCAACGTCGTGCAGGCCTCGCG
>CAZFKD010000135.1:0-1746 GCA_964519695.1 uncultured Spirochaetaceae bacterium | reverse complement strand
TCCGTGGGCGGTGTCGCTGGGCGAGATCGGGCATCAGCGAGGTCGCACCCGCCACCACGAAGGAACCGATCACGAATTTGGCCGTCAGGGATACGCGCACGCTCGCATATCGGTCCTGCCGGGGGATGGCTTGACGGTCGTGGACGCGAGTCCAGGCTAGAAATGATGCCGGGCCGGCTCGACGGGAAGCCCCCGGATCCCGCGGCCGGCCACGATCGACCCGATCCGGGTCACCGGAACCCCGAGACGACGCGCGAGCGCCCGGGGATCGCAGGCGAGGCCTCCGGGGGCGAGCGCGAAGAGCAGCTCGTAGTCCTCTCCGCCCGCCGCTTGCAGTGTCAGCGGATCGATCCCCATGGCACGGCAGGCTCCGGCGAACCCCCGAGCCCTCGGCAGGGCCGCCGGGTCGATCTCGGCCGCGACCCCCGAGGCCCTGAGCAGCTGGCCGAGATCGCTCGCGAGACCGTCCGAGAGATCGATGCAGGCCCGCGTCGAAGCGATCCGGGCCAGCCGCCGACCCGCCTCGATGCGCGGCTCCGGAACGGCGCGCAGCGGCGACCCCTCTCGATCGGCGCGCAGACGCAGCAGGGCCGCCCTGCCCAGTACGCCCGTCACGAACACGAGATCTCCCGGCGTGAGCCCCGTCCGGCGAAGGGCCCGCCCCGCCTCGACCCGTCCGATCACCGTCACCGCGAGGCTGCAGCTCGGCGCGCGTGCGAGGTTCCCGCCGACGAGCGGACAGCCGAAACGCTCCGCTTCGAATACGACGCCCGCGATCAACCCGTCGAAGACGTCGACCGGCAGCGAGGCCGGCGCGCACAGCCCGAGGAGCAGCCCGACCGGCTCGGCACCCATCGCGGCGAGGTCGGAGAGGTTCACGGCGATCGCCCGCCGACCGACGGTCCGCGGCGTCTCGCGCCCGAAGCGGAAGTGGACGTCCTCGACGAGCGTATCCGTCGAGAACACGAGCTCTTCGCCGGCACGCCCCCGGAGCAGCGCCGCGTCGTCGCCGATCCCGAGCGACCAGCGACCGCCCGGCATCCGGCCGGCCTTGCGGACGATGCGTTCGATCAGGGCCTGTTCACCCAGATCGGACAATCTCTTGACGGCGCGGCGAGGCATCGAACGAGCGTAGGCCGCGCGTCTTCCGCACGGCAATGGGGATCGGCGTCAGTCCTGACCCTGCAGCCCGATCGGGTCGGCGTTGGTCGAGACGGGCGCATTGCTCCCCGATCTCGCTGTCGTTCGTCCGCCTGTCTTTCGCCTGGTCTTGCGCCAGGCCGGGGGCTCGACGAGCACGCGGTCCAGCACCTCGCGCATGTGGGTCACGGGAATGAACTCGATCCGCTTCTTCAGCTCTTTCGGGATCTCGCGCAGATCCCCGACGTTGCTCGCCGGGATGATGACGGTCGTGATCCCGCTCCGCAGCGCAGCGAGCGCCTTTTCGCGCACGCCGCCGACGGGCAGAACCCGTCCGCGCAGCGTGACCTCTCCGGTCATCGCGACGTCGGCTCGTACGGGAATGCCCATCGCGAGGGAGGCGATGGCCGTGGCGATCGCGACCCCCGCCGACGGGCCGTCCTTCGGCGTCGCGCCGGCCGGAACGTGGACATGGATCTGCTGGCGCGAGAACTCCCGATCGGAGAGCCCCACCTCGGCGAGGATCGAACGGACGTACGAGAGCGCGGCCTGGCCGCTCTCCTTCATGACGTCGCCGAGCTGTCCCGTCAGCATCAGGCCGCGGCC
>CAZFKD010000134.1:0-9356 GCA_964519695.1 uncultured Spirochaetaceae bacterium | reverse complement strand
ACCAAGCGCGCGCGCACCAACCTGAACCCGCGCCGAGTCTGCCAGCCGGCCACCGGCCCGTTGTGTTCGCGCTCGGGGAGGCCCTGGGATCCCTCGATCCGGGTGCGCCAGGCGAGCTCCTCGCATCGGACGACGCTCTTCGAGATGAAGGTGCTGCTGGAGGCGCGGGCCCGCGCCTGAGCGGCGAACGCGCGAGACGCGCCACCGCGAGCGTCATCAGGCCCCCGCCTGCTCGAGCCAGCCGACCATCGCCCGCTGATCGACGAGCCCCGATTGCTGGATCCGCGGCACACCGCCGCGGAAGACGATGAAATGCGGAATGCTGCGGATCTGGTACCGCTGCGCGAGCACCGTCTCCGCGTCGGTGTCGACCTTGAGCACGAGCGCCCGCCCCGCCATCGCCGCCGCCGCCTTCGCGACCTCGGGCGCCGCCCGCTGACACGGGCCGCACCAGGTCGCCCAGAAATCGACGAGGATCGGCACGTCTACGCCCTGCATTATGCCCTCGAAGAGCGCCTGATCGACCGCGATCGGCTCGGCGATCGCCGGCAGCGCCGTCTTGCAGGCGCCGCAGCGCGCGGTCTGCATCAACCGCTCGGCGGGAATGCGATTGCTGCGGCCGCAGGCGGGACACGCACGGACGAGGCTCGCTCCGGTCGCGCCCGCCGTCATCGCGCTTTCACCCGGAAGACGAGCAGCGCATTGCCCGGCTCCGCCTGCGCGCTCGCCCCCGACACGACGTAGAGCGCCCCGTTCGCGGCGACGACCGCCCAGCCATGCAGCTGGCCGCCCTTCGCCTCGATCCCGTTCACCGCCGAGACGGGCTGGGCCGTATCGAAGCGCCAGAGGACCTCGCCGTCCTTCGTCGCACGCGCGCGCAGCCAGCCATCGCCCGAGGCATGGAAGACCACCCCTGGAATCGAAGTCGCCGCCGAGATGCTCCCAGAAAGACAATGCCCGGTTCCCCAGGCACAGACCGGCTCCTCCGCCGGTCGCAGCCATCGGATGACCCCGTCCGCGGGATCGAGGGCGGCCATGCCGCCGGGCAGGCCGGGCGGCTGCGCGAAATGGTGGGGCGTATCGGAGATGGGCAGATAGGCGAGCTCGCCGTCGCTCGCCATGCCGTACATGAGGCCGCCGAGATCGGTGCCCCGGGAATACCGCGTGCGCCAGAGGACGGCGCCCTCGGCGTCGGGATCGAGGCCATGAGCGAAGCCGTTCTTCTGGGCGACGACGAGAATGTCCTTCCCGTCCGGAAGCGTCTGGAGCACCGCCGGCGCCGCGAAATCGAAGTTGTTGCGGCAATCGCTGTCGGCGCCGGACCGGCGGCAGACCTCGACCTCTTCCGGGGTCTTGAACATCTGCGACCAGCGCCGCTCGCCGGTCTCGAGATCGTAGGCGACGATCGATTGAGCATCGGGCCAGTAGCCGTCGTCGTAGGACGCGGCCGTCGCCGCGTAGACGACGCCCCGCTTGGCATCGAGAGTCAGCGGCGAGAAGATCGCGCCGCCTGCAGGCACCGAGAGCAGCGGCCCCTTCGCGTCGGCCTCGCGCGCCACGGGCTTCGGCGCCTCGCGGACCGTGTACTGCTTCCAGAGGAGCCGGCCCGTGCGCGCGTCGAGGGCTGCGACGCTGCCGCGCGACGTGCAGCACCGGTAGCCGGGCATGTGCTGCAGCGGGTCCTCGATCGTCGACATCGGGACGTAGACGCGATCGCCATGAACGGTCGGCGCGGCCGTCACCTTCGCGAGACCGTGCTCCTCGATCAACGTCGACCAGAGCCGCCGGCCCGTTCGCGCATCGAGCGCCGTCGCATGGGCCCGGCCATCGCCGAACACGGCGATCGTCTTGCCGCTCGAGAGCGTCGCGACGCTCACGGCGCGCACGAGGCGCTCGGTCGCGTGGGTCCAGTAGGTACAGCCGGTCTTCGCATCGAGGGCCATGACCTCGCCGGTCCCCCCGGCGAGATAGAGCCGGTCGCCCGCGACGCTGACCGGGCCCGCTGCCCCGCCCGGAATCGCGACGGCGAAGTCGAGCTCGAGCTGCGCGATGTCCTTCGCCTCGAAGCCCGGCTGCGGCGCGTGCCGGGAGTTCGCGAGATCACGGCCGATGTCCGGCCAATCCCCCGGAGCGACCGCGGGCAGCGCGGCCGCGAAGAGCCCGCGCCCCGTGCGGCAGTACTGCGGCTTCGGGAGCGGACGGTTCTTCGGGAGCGCGCCCGTCAGGAAAGCCGCGATCGCCGGCAGGTCCTCCTGCGCGATCGCCCGGGCCATCGGTCGCATGGAGCCCTTCTCGAGGGCGCGCACGATCGCGTCAGGGGTCCGGAAGAGCAGCGCGTCGCGGTGGGGCGTGCGACCGGTCGGCTGGTCGTGACAGCTCGCGCAGTACTGCTGATAGAGCGGCTTGCCGCGCTCCGCCGCCGCGGAGGCTACGGGGTCGGAGCCGGGCATCTCGGCGGCTCGGACTGCACCGACGCTCATTGCGAGAACCAGCCCGAGCCCGAGCCGCCGACTGACCGATCGAATCCGCATCTTCTTCATCCCGTCTTCTCCCGATCCTGCTCGAGCTGATCGTCGAGGCCCGCCTGGATGCGCGGGTCGAAATAATGGTCGATCGAATGGCCGATCTCGAGCTCCCGGTCCGCCGGCGTCGGATCACGTGATACGGTCAGCGCCTTGACACGCGCGAGCGAGTCGCCGAAGCGCCGCGCGACGATCTGGTTCGCCAGGGCGAGCACCGCCTCCTGGAAGCGCGCTGCGGGAAAGACCTGCTGCACGAGACCGACCTCGAGCGCCCGCTTCGCATCGAGGAGCTCGCCCGTGTAGAGGAGCCAGCGCGTCATGCGCGCCCCGACGAGCTCGCGCAGCGTCTGCGAGGCCCCGCCGCCGCCGACGCCGCCGGGATGGCAATCGCCGAGCTTCGCAGCGCTCGAAGCGACGATGAAATCGCAGGCGAGCGCCAGCTCGATCCCGCCCATCGAGGCGATCCCGTTCACCGCGGCGATCACGGGCTTCGGAACCGATGCGATCTCCGTATGAAAGTCCCGCACGCGATGGAGGAAGCCGCGATAGGCCTCGCGACTCGTGAAGTATTTCGCGCCGATCTCCTCGCCGTCGGCGCTGCGGGAGAAGGCCTCGCCCTTGCCGGTGACGATGACCGCCCCGACCGAGGGATCCTGCGCGATCTCGCGGAAAGCCTTCGAGAGCGCTGAATAGATCGCGTCATTGAGAACGTTTTCGACCTCGGGACGGTTCAGCCAGAGGCGCTCGACGGCGCCGATCCGCTCGCGGAGGACGACTTCCGCCATGCTCGATCCCTCCCCGCCCGAAAGCGGCGCTGCTAGGCGGCCGAGCCGCGACCGACGAGGCTCTTCACGTGCGGCAGCACTTCCGTCGCGATCCGCTCGACCTGCTCCGCCGTCTCTTCCGCCGGGCAGAAATTGAACATCAGGAAATGCTGGAGCCCGGCCTTCGCGTAGGCAGCGAGCCGTTCGACGAGAAGATCCGCCTCGCCGTGCAGGAAGACGCCCTCCGGTCCGGGCGGAGCGCCGCGCGGCGTGATCGTGATCGGGGCCCAGAGCGAGCAGGTGATCGCCGCCGGATCGCGCTTCGCCTCGTCGGCGGCGCGGCGGACGCCGTCCCAGCCGCGGCCGAGCTCCTCGGGCGAGAGGCCGTAGGGAACCCAGCCGTTGCCGAGACGCCCGGCGCGCTGGATCGCGCCCGGCGTATTGCCGCCGAGCCAGACGGGAATCGGCTGCTGGACGGGATGCGGCAGGACGCCCATCGGCTCCGCGCGGTAGAACTCGCCCTGGAAATGCACGGGATGCCGGGTCCACATCGTGCGCATCAGCTCGAGCGCCTCGGCGGTGCGCGCCATGCGTCGCTCGAAGGGCATGCCGAGGGCTTCGAACTCCTCGCGCAGCCAGCCCGTCCCGGCGCCGAGAATCGTGCGGCCGCCATTCAGGTAGTCGACCGTCGCGAGCTGGCGCGCGAGCAGCCATGGATTGCGCTGCGGGACGACGATGACGAGGCTGCCGATCTTCACGCGCTGCGTATGCGCCGAGAGCCAGGTCATCGTCGTGACGCATTCGGCGACGGGCTGATTGAAGTCGGCGGGATATTTGTCGCCGCCGTAGGGATATTTCGATGCGTAGTCGACGGGCCAGAGGACGTGATCGGCGGCCCAGACCGAGGCGAGGCCCGTTCGGTCGGCGGTCTCTGCGACCGAGAGCATGTGCTTCGCGGTGGCCGGTCCGTTGTTCCCGACCCAGGCGCCGATCTCCATCGCAGGGGCCTCCGATCGGCTCAGGCCGTCGCCGAGATCGCCTTCACGACGTCGAGGTAGAGATGTTGGACCTCGCGTACCGTGAAGCCCGCGATCTTGACGTTCGTCACCGTGTCCCGGTTCATGTCCGGACCGAAGCGCTTCGAGAGCCAGGTCATCTGGTTCAGCATCGAGTTGAACGGCCAGTACCGGCTGCCCGTATGCTCGAACATGTGCAGCTCGCCGCCGGGCTTCAGGACCCGGCGCAGGGACTTGAGACCCTCGACGGGCTTCGGAACGGAGCAGAAGGTGCAGGAGGTGAAGACCTGATCGAAGTGGTGGTCCGGGAACGTCATGTCGTGGACGTCCATCGCCTGCAGCTCGATCTTGCCCTCGTAGGCGTCAGTCCGGACGCGGGCCTTCTCGAGCATCTTGTCGCTGATGTCGATGCCGACGATCTCGCGCCCGGGCGGGAAGAAGCGGACGTCGAGACCCGTTCCGACCGCGAGGAACAGGATCCGGCCCGTCCCCATCTTCGCGAAGAGCTCGGTCTTGACGGGGGCCCAGCGCTTCTCGGGGCCGTAGCCGGCCATCACGTCGAAGTTCTTCGCGGCCTTGTCCCATTTCGCCTTCGTCACGAGATCCAATGCGAGGTCCTCCGGCGGATGAACGCGTTCGCCGCATAGCAACACAGCAGCGTCCCGACGCCGCCGTAGACGCCCATCTTCGCGCCCTCCGCGACGGGGATGACGCGCATCGCGGCCTCCATCGAGACCCACATCGAGACGACCATGCCCGTCGTCATGACCGGGACCATGACCTCCATCGCCCCGAAGAACGCGCCGAAGGGGAACGCGACGAACATCGAGATCGGCATCGCCGCGAACATCGCGATGAACATCGCGAGCCACATGTTCCAGCCCGGACCGAAGATGGCCGCCGCAAGCGCGCCGATCAGGGCTCCGGCGGCGGCGTTGGCGACGAGATCGCCCGCCAGGAAATAGAGCCGTGTCTCCATGTCGATCCACTCCTCGTCCTGCCCGTTGCGCGTGCGATCCTACCCGAGCCGCTGCCCCGCTGCCGCCGCGATTCAGTGGGGCGCGGCCGCTCCGGCTGCGCCGGGCGGCGGGCCCGGCCGCTCCGATGCGGCGGCGCGCTCGAGCGCTGCGCGGTGCTGCGCCGCTTCCGTCGTCCGGTCCTCGCCTTCGAGGAAGGCGACCAGCGCCTCGCGGACCGCGAGCTCTCCGGGCCGCTCGCGCGCGATGGCTTCGAGGATCCCGATCGCCCGGCGCGCATCCCCCGCCGAATGCAGGGCGACGGCGTGGACATAACCGAAGCGGCTGGAAGACGGCGCGAGCGAAGCGGCCCGCTCGAGATCGGCGAGGGCCTCCTGCGATCGGCCGAGGCGGACGCGCGCGAGCCCGCGCGCATGGTGGAGGACGGCGCTCCCGGGCAGGCGCTCGAGTCCCGCATCGAGGACCTCGAGCGCGGCGGCGTCGCTGCCGAGCGCGCGCTCGAGATCGGCCAGGTTGGCATGCCCCGCCTCGAAGGCCGGCTCGAGCGTGATCGCCGCCTCGAACTCCCGGCGCGCGCCCTCCGGATCCCCTCGCTCGGCGAGAAAGCCGCCGAGCTCGGCGCGCGCCTCGGGTCGATCGGCATCCCGCTGCAGCGAGGCGACGTATTCGGCGGCCGCACGAGCGAAGGCGGCGCTCGCGCGCGCCGAGAGCTGCCCCTCGAGCGCCGCCAGCCGCCGCACCGCTTCGAAGCGAACGACACGCCGCGGATCTTCGAGGAGCGCCGCCGCCGCGCGCACCCGGGCCGCAGCGTCCGCCGTAGCGAGCCCCTCGAGCGCGCCGAGCCGCACGAGCGGATCGGGATCCCGGGTCGCCGCGACGAGCGCGCCCTCGCTCGCCGGTCCGCGGGCGGCGTCGAGTCGCGCGAGTGCGCTCGCGCGCACGATCGGCGGATGCGAATCATCGGCCGCGATCGCGATCAGCCCCGGCCCGGCCTCGAGCGCCCCGGAGTCCGCCGCATGGATCGCCTCTGCATGGCGCGCGAAGCCCTGCGCCGGACGCCCGAGCCAGCGGCGGACCGCGGCTGCCGCCCAGGCCGAACGGTTGTCGCCATGGCAGCGCCCGCAGGCATCCGGGACACCGAGGGCCGCGGCCTGATCCGGGCGCGGGACACGCAGGCTGTGATCGTGGCGCGGATCGATCTGCATGTAGGTCGTCGTCGGCATGTGGCACGCGATGCACTTGCTCCCGCTCGAGGTCGTCTCATGATGATGGTGCTTCGGCGTCGCATATTTCGTGGCCGCATGACAGCTCGCGCAGAGCGCATTGCCCTCGGCGCGGAGCCCGCCCGAATGGGGATCGTGGCAATCGCTGCAGCTGACGCCCTTCGCATGCATCCGGCTCTGGAGGAAGGAGCCCCAGCCGTAGACTTCGTCCTGTTGCTGTCCGTCGGCGGAGTAGAGGCCGGCCTCGAGCAGCGCCGGACGATAGTGGTCGAGGAAGGGCTCGCCCGCGACATAGTCCTCGCTGATCGCACTTCGACGCGAATGACACTGCGCGCAGACGTCGAGCTCCCGGCTCGAGGTCCGCGGGCTTGATCGCGCTGCGTTGCCCGTCGCCGCGTCGATCGCCCAGGAGACGCCCCGCCGCTCGTCGAGGCGCGCCAGCAGTCCGACCGATTCCGCGCGATCGCCCGGCGCCGCGCCCCAGCGGACGTGCTCGCTGCCCGGTCCATGACAGCCTTCACACCCGACGCCGAGCTCCTCCCAGCGCGACTCGAACTTCCCCCGTTCCGCGTCGAAGCGCTTGCGGTAGCCCGTGACGTGACAGTCCGCGCAGACATGATTCCAGTTCTGCGCCGGGCGCAGGAAATGCAGACGATCGCTCGGATCCACGCTCGCCTCGGGATAGAGATCGAACCAGCGCTGCCCGCCTTCGCTTCGGGGCCGCGTATCGAAGGCCCACGGCAGGACCTGGACGCGCCCGCCCACCGCATCGAGCAGGAATTGCTGCATCGGCGCGACGCCGAAGGTCGCGCTCACGCGGAGCCCCTCTTCGCCGACCGGGCCAGCAGGCATGATCCGGGCGTGCGCGAGCCGATCAAAGCGAACCCGATAGTCGCTGCCGAGCCGCCCGAACGTGATCTTGCCCGGACCGACGCGCAGCTCTTCGCCGCCAAACGGAGCCGCGACGATCTCGGGCGTCGCGAAGGCCATCGCCCGCTGATGCTGCGAGCCCCGCCATCGCCCGCCCTCTTCGGCATGGCAGGCGACGCAGGTCGCGCTCCCGACGAACTCCGGACGTTCGGACCGAGCGTCGGCCCGGGTCGAGTCGCGAGGCGCGGACTCTTCGGGCGACCTCGGAGCGCTCGAATCGCCGCCTTGCCCGCAGGCGAGCCAGACGCAGAGCAGCAGGAGCCTGGAAAGACGGCCAGCGATCTCCCCCGCAGATCGCCCCATCACGCGGACGGGGTGGATGCCCGCTGCGCATCCTTCATCCCGAACCATTCCATTTCGAGCAGGTCCGGGAGGCGGCCTTCGGCGACCCGAGCGTCCACGGCGCTCACCATCCGCGCCGTGTAGATCGGGCGCGCGATCCCCTCCCACCAGGCGCGACCGCCCGGGGTCACGACCTGTGCGGCGAACCAGCGGAGATAGGCGTGGTAGGTCTCGTCCTCGAGCTGGCCCGTCTCGTACAGCGCGAAGGCACCCTGGAAGAAGAGCGCCTGATCGTTGAAGACCGTCAAGAAGAGATGACGATCGTCGAAGTCCATTGCGGGAAATCGCCGCAATCCGATCGAATAGGCCTGCCCGACTCCGGGCGTCAGCATCAGCCGATTCGCATCACGATAGCCGGTGACGATCTCCTGCCGACTCGCCGTCCGCAGCGCCTGCGTGTTCTGCCGGAGCTGCGTCGCCAGGTAGAACAGGGTGACGATGACGGCGAGGCCGCCCACGAAATCGCCGAGATTGCCGAGTGCTTCGAGGATCGATCTTCTCCATGTCCAGGATGGCGCCTCGCGCCCGTCGAGCGCGATCGCGACGACCGCCCTATTCCCCGGGCCGCTGGCCATCGTGCTGGATGATCTCGATCAGATAGCCGTCCGGATCCGTCACGAACCCGACGACCACCGGCCAGCGCTCGAGCCGTTCGGGCTTCATCACGGAGTTGTATCCCCCGTCCACCGCCTTCTGCCAGGTCGCCATCGCGTCGTCGACGTTGATGTAGATCTTCCAGAGGGCGAAACCATGGTCGATCGGTCCGGGCCGCATCGTCTCGGCGAACTTGGCGAGCTGGAGCCGGCCCCCGCCCGACTTCCCGGCGAGGTGGACCTCGTTGACGTTCGGGATCTCGGTCCGGCCCTGCTCCTCGAGGCCCATGATCTCGGTGTAGAAGCGGACCGAGCGTTCGAGATCCGATACCGCGATGCAGAACTGACCGACCGTGCTTCCCATCAACGTTCTCCTCTTGCGACCCTTCTCGCGAATCTGCTCGTTGCTCGCCTTGCGGAACTTCTCGCGACGGTTCTCGCGAGCCGTTTCCTCCCGACGACCGACGGCGCCGGCGACGCGCATCGCCGGACCGGCTCTCCGAGTCCGCTAGGCCGCCTGAAACAGCCGCTTGGCCGGGCCGATGCATGCGACGAGCGGCGCGAGCTTCTCGGTATCGAAGCCGTAGAGCTCGGCGGCATTCCCGCCGAGGATCGCCGCGACCTCCGCCTCCGGCAGCCCCTGGAACGAGGCGACGAGCCGCGACGCGGTCTCGGGCCAGGTCCCTTCCGGATGCGGAAAATCGCTGCCCCACATCAGGTTGCCGACGCCGATCGCATGGCGCAGCTCGGCCTCGCGCCGCGGGATCGAGGCGCCGACGCGGATGTTGCGCGCGAAGTACTCCGAGGGCTTGAGCTTGAGATGGCTCTTGTAGTCGCCGAGCTTCGCGTTGCCCGGATGATCGGAGGCGCGCTGATCGAGCAGCTCGAGATAGGACGGCACCCAGACCGAGGTCCCCTCGGTGATGACGACGCGCAGCTTCGGATGGTCCTCGAAGACGCCGCCCCAGATCAGGAAGGTCAGCGGGCGC
>CAZFKD010000133.1:7761-9404 GCA_964519695.1 uncultured Spirochaetaceae bacterium | reverse complement strand
TCCCCCGGCCAGGAGATCGTCCGACTGCAGCGATCGGCACTGCCGAGATCCCGCCTCCCCCGGCCCACCCCGGACCCCACACCCAGCAACCCCGCCCGCCTCCGTCCCATCGACCGCAGAAAGACGTTAGTCGTCGAGGACGGGGTCGAAGAGGAGGAAGCCGAGCACCGCGTAGATGCCCGCGATCACGATCAGCGGCTGCGCCGCCGCGAGCGTGAGCCGCTCGCCGCCGATCACGCTCGCCGTCGCCTGCACCGCCGCCGCGAGTACGGGGATCAGGCTCGGAATCAGCAGCACCGGCAGCAGGACCTCGCGGAACCGGCTGCGCACCGACATCGCCGAGAAGAGCGTTCCGACGCTGCAGATCGCGACGTCGGCGAGCCCGACGACGAGCGCGAGGGCGCCGATCGCCGGCCAGAGGTCGACGCGGAAGAAGAGCGCGAAGACCGCCGCCGTCAGCGCCTGCACCGCGCCGATCAGGACGAAGCTCGCCGCGGCCTTGCCTGCGAAGATCCAGCCCCGGGTGCCGGGCGCGAGGGCGAGGGCGGTCATCGCGTCGTTCTCGAGCTCGGCCGTGAAGGTGCGGCCGATGCCGAGCAGCGCCGCGAACAGATAGATGACCCAGAGCACACCCGGCGCGAGCGCCCGCGTCTGGTCGGGCGCCCGATCGGGCCAGGCGAACTGGAAAACGACGACGACCAGGATCGAGAACACGATCATCGCGATCACGCGATCGCGCGAGCGCCATTCGCAGAGCAGGTCCTTCCAGAGGAGCGCGAGCGCGACGTTCATGCGCGGGCTCCGGCGGTGTCGGCGCGCGCGAGCATCAGGAGCCGCTCGCGCAATGCGGCGGCCTCGAAGGGGCCGGTGTCCTGCAGGCGGCCGCGATGGAGCAGCAGCGCGCGATCGGCGAGCTCGACGGCCCGCTGCGGATCGTGGGTCACGACGACGATCGCCCGCCCGGCGCGGCGCAGCTGCGCGAGCTGATGGGCGAGGCGCTCGGCCGAGATCTCGTCGAGGCCGGTGAATGGCTCGTCGAGCAGCAGCAGGTCGGGATCGTGAACGAGGCTGCGCGCGATCGAGACGCGCTGCGCGGTGCCCCGGGAGAGCGCGCCGACGCGGCGCTCGGCGAACTCGGCGAGGCCGAGCTCGCTGAAGAGCGCGTCCTGCTCGGCGCGGGCCGGGCGGCGATCGTGCAGGCGGGCGGCGAAGTCGAGGTTCTCGCGGGCGGTGAGCTCGGCGTGGAGCAGCGTCGCGTGGCCGACATAACCGATGCGGCCCCGCAGCCGTTCGCGCGAGAGGGAAACGGCCGGGTCGTCTCCATCGCTCGCTTCGGCGACGAAGCGCCCCGCAGACGGCTTCGCGAGCCCGGCGAGGATGCGCAGCCAGGTGCTCTTGCCGGCGCCGTTCGCACCGAGGATCGCGACCGACTCGCCGGGGGCGATCTCGAAATCGATTCCGTGCAGCGCCGTGATCCGGCCGAAACGCTTCTCGACGCCCGCGCCCGAGAGCCGCAGCCGACTCACGCGCCGGGCTCCTGCCATCCGCGTTCGGGATCCGATGCGAGCGCAGGAATCGTCGCACCGCAGGCGGCGCAGAATCGCCATGCGGGCGCGGTCGCGACGCCGCAGCTCGGGCAGAAA
>CAZFKD010000133.1:0-7751 GCA_964519695.1 uncultured Spirochaetaceae bacterium | reverse complement strand
GCGCCGTCCGTGTCGGGCGTTTGGGCGGGGACGGCTTCGGCTGCCGCGCGGATGTCCGGCGCTTTCGAGGTATCGGCGGTATCGGAGGTGTCGGCCGTCTCGCTCGCGATCGCCGCGCCTTCGCCTGCCTGCGCGGCGCGCAGCAGCTCGATCGCGCGATCCCGCAGATGGGTACGCTGGGATTCGTAGTCGCTGCGCTCGAGCTTGCCGGTCTCGAAGTCGTGGTCGAGATCGGCGATCGCTGCGTAGGTCGCTTCGCGCTCGGCGTGCAGGCGCTCGCGCTCGGCGGCCCCGGCGTCCTCCGGCAGGATCCCGCGCGCGCGGCGCAGCAGCGGAGCGATCAGGAAAACGACGGATCCGGCGATCGCGGCGAAGGCGACGGCGAGCGAAGCCTCGTTCGGGAGTCCCCGGGCGCGCAGGGGCGCGATGCGCAGGTCGACCGCCTCGTCCGGCAGGACGTTGAAGGCCTCGCGATGGAGATAGTTGCGTGTACCGGAGCGGAAGGGGCGCAGGCGGTGGAGCCGGCCGCTGTCGAGCGCGAGGCCGGTATCGGCGACGAGCACGTTGAGCGTCGAGACCGGACGCGAGAAGCGCAGGTCGAGGGCGACGCCGTCCGGCCCGGCGTCGAGACGATAGGCGTAGCCGAGCTGCGTCGTGCCCTCGCCGATCGGTCCGACGACGTCGAAGCCGCCGTGGTCGCGGGGGATCAGGCCGAGGGCTTCGGCTTCGGGGGCGACACCGGTGAGCGACGCGCCCGCCGGCAGCAGGACCGAGAGCAGGGGACGCTCCGGCGTGCCCGCGACCGGCGATCCCGGCGCGACCTCGAGCTGAAGATCGCCCGTCGCCGTGAGGCGCGTATCGTCGAGGTCGAGCCAGACGTCGGCCCGCGAAATCGAGACGAGGCCCGGATCGACGCGCGCCTGCGGCAGCTCGACCTCGAGCCAGGCCGACTCGCCGACTCGCAGGCCGCTGCGAGCCCAGGCTTCGAGGGCCTTGCCGGAATCCGATTGCACGGCGCTCGAGGCGACGAGGCCAGGCCCCGAGATCGTCATGCCGGCGGTGCCGGCGACCGCGACGACCCGACCGCTCGCCTGTCCGAGCTCGACCGGCAAGCGCACGCGCCGCTCGCCCGGCTCGATCGGCAGGCTGTACTGGTATTCGATCCCCTGTTCGCCGGGATAGAGCGGCCCGACATAACGCACGACGCCGTCCACGAGCGCGAGCCCGTCGCCGAGCGAGCTCCCGCCGAGCTCGAAATCCCGGGCCTGCGCGGCGAGCGGCCGGGACACGATCGCCCGTGCCGAGGCGCCGCCCGGCGCGCCCGTCGCGAGCTGGACCACCCGGCCGCCGGGATTCACGAGACGGACGATCTCGCGCACGAGCAGCCTATCGCCCAGCCAGTCGATCCGCACGCGCAGCTCCTCGACCCGCACGCCTTCGACGCGATCCGTCGGCACGGAGACCCGGATCTCGACCGTCGCTTCCCGCTCGCCCTCCGCGAAGCGGACGCGTTCGCCGAAGGGGATCTCGCGATAGCGGGCGCCGACGAGATAGACGATGCCCGGATCGCTCGAGAGCCGTTCGAAGGCGACTTCGCCCGAAGCGTCGGTCTCGCCGTCGACGAAGCCGGGCCGGCCGTCGGCACCGAGCGAATACAGCGCGATCGCGAGGCCGGCGACGTCGGCCGGCGCGTCGGGGTTCACGACACGAACCCGGACGCGGCCGTCACCGGCGGGCGGCGGCGGCGCTGTGCCCGCATCGCCGCCGGGATGTTGGGCGACGGCGATCGCCGGGAGCGAGAACGAGGCGAGCGCCGTGACGAGCAGCGCGACGAATAGACAGCCGGATGGCGCGCGTCGCAGGACGCCTCGCATCACAAGCGTCCGGCGCGCGCGACCAGCGATCCGCGGCACTCCCGAAGTCGAGGCCAGGCGCAGGTTCATGCGGGGCGTCCGCCGGCCGAGCCGGCGATCGAGCCGCGGTCCGAACCGCGATCCGGATGCGGCCAGAGCACGATCAAGCAGCCGACGACGAAGATCCCGCCCCCCGCCCAGCCCCAGTTCACGAGCGGGTTGTGGTAGACCTTGAGCGTCGCCGAGCCGTCGGGCTCGAGGGCGGTGAGGATCACGTAGAGGTCCTCGCGCCAGCTCGAGTAGATCGAGGGAATCGAGTTCGGCTGCTGCTCGAGCCAGTAGAAGCGCTTCTCTGGCGTCATCACCGCGAGCGGCTCCTCGCCGCGGTAGAGCGCGAGCCGCGCCTTCGCGCCGCCGTAGTGCTGGGCCGGGATCGCGTCCGCCGTCAGGAAGTGGAAGCGGAAATCGCGCAGCTCCGTCCAGTCCCCGGGCCGCACGTTCACGATCTTCTCTTCGTTGAACGCCGCGCCCGAGACGCCGAGCAGCAGGATCACGACGCCCGCATGCACGATGTAGCCGCCGTAGCGGCGCTGGTTGCGCGCGAGCAGCGTCGAGAGCGCCGTGAAGGCGCTCTCGTCGAGGCGCCGCATGCGCGCACCCACCGCTTGGCCGTACTCCTGCGAGATCGTCGTCAGCACGAAGCCCGCGAGCCCCCAGCAGGCGATCGCCCAGTAGCCCGGCGCCGTCCCGAAGCGCAGCAGGACCACGGCCGTCACGACGACGCCGACGGAGGCCGGCAGGATGAATTGCCGCCGCAGCGAGGCGAAGCTCGCCTGTCGCCATGCGATCAGCGGCCCCACGCCCGTCAGCACCAGCAGCATCAGCGCGAGCAGCCCGGCGAAGGTGTTGAAATAGGGCGGACCGAGGATACGCCGTACGCCGCCGGCCATCTCCGAGAAGACCGGGAACATGGTCCCGACGAAGACAACGAAGAGCAGCGCCATGAAGATCCAGTTGTTGATGATGAACGACGCCTCGCGCGAGAGCACGCTCTCGAGCTTGTTCGGGCTGCGCAGCGCCGGCAGGCGGAAGAGCAGCGCGATCGTGAAGGCCGCGAGCATGACGATGACGTAGGCGGCGAAGATGCGGCCGAAGCTGTCGGAGTTGGTGAAGGCGTGGACGGACTGGACGATGCCGCTGCGGGTCAGGAAGGTGCCGAAGAGGCAGAGGCCGTAGGTGAGGCCGACGAGCACGATGTTCCAGGTGCGCAGCATGTCGCGCTTCTCCTGGATCATGACGGAGTGGATGTAGGCCGTTCCCGCGAGCCAGGGCATCAGCGAGGCGTTCTCGACCGGATCCCAGGCCCAGTAGCCGCCCCAGCCGAGCACTTCGTAGGCCCAGCGTCCGCCGAGCATGATGCCGACCGAGAGCACGCTCCAGGCGAAGAGCGTCCAGCGCCGCGTCGTGCGGAACCAGGTCGTGCCGAGCTCGCCCGTCACGAGCGCGGCGAAGGCGAACGAGAAGGGGAGCGCGAAGCCGGTGAATCCCGTGTAGAGCATGACCGGGTGGATCATCATGACCGGATGCTGCAGCAGCGGGTTCAGGCCGATGCCGTCGGAATGCCCCTCGGAGAGCGGGCGCGCCAGGAAGGGCAGCGAGACGAAGTTGACGAGGATCAGGAAGAAGCCGGCGTTCGCGAAGAGGGACGCGCAGACCCAGGGCATGAGCTTCCGGTTCTGGCTGCGATTGCCGAGGACGGCGACGGCGCCGTAGACCGTCAACATCCAGCCCCAGAGCAGCAGCGAGCCCGCCTGTCCGCCCCAGAGCGCGCCGAGGCGATAGTGCAGCGGCATCGTGCGCGCGGAATGCTGTGCGACATAGGCGAGAGAAAAGTCGTTCGTCGCGAGGGCCCAGAAGAGCGCGCCCATCGCGACGGAGACCGCGCCGCACACGACGAGCAGCGCGCGCTCCGCGACCTGCGTCCATTCGTCTCGGCGGGTGATCCCGGCGTAGACGCCGGTCGCGAGCCCGATCGCGCAGACCAGGAGCGCGAGACGAAGAGAGTAGAGTCCCAGATCCGCCATCGGCTGCGTCCCTTCGGCCGCGTTCGGCCTCGCCCGTCGCAGGCCCAGCGGGCGCGCGGCGGGGCCCGTCTAGAGTTCGATGCTCGCTTCGTCCGCGGGCGCCGTCTGCGCCTCGAACTTCGACGGACATTTCGCCATCACGTTGCGCGCGACGAACACGGTCTCCCCTGCGCGCGTTTCGAGCGCGCCCTCGACCACGACCTCCGCGCCGTCCTTGAACAGGTCCGGCGTCTCGAGGCTCATGTAGTCGACGATCAGCGTGTCGCCGACCGGACCGCCGGCATGGGGCGGCGTGTTCTGCACCGAGAAACGGACCCGCCCGCCCTCGACGTCGCGTTCGATCGACGAGTTGGCGACATAGCCATGGACCCGCGCCGAGCGACCGACCATCGCGGTCGCGTTCTGGTGGAATTCGTCGAGGGACTGGAAATACTGGAACGAGAGATCGTCGCGGCCGAGCTGGGAATAGCCGTACCAGCCGAGCAGGGCGGCGATGGCAAACGCACCGAACGCGATCTGCAGACCCTTCGACATGGATGCTCCGTCCTCTGATCCGTCCGCGGGCAGCGCAGGTCCCGCAGCTTCTCGTCTCTTCGGCGGCTTCCGATGGGTCGGTCACCGCCCGGGCCCGGAAATTGCCTCGGCGCGTCCGCTGCCTCGGGTCGTCGTGCAGTCCGGGGAGAGCGCCGTGCGGGGCGGTTTTCGATCGGGCCGGGTCCCGAACGTGCGCCGACTCTAACCAGCGGTCTCGCGGGTGTCAAAGGGAACGCGCCCGAAAATGGCTTTGATTCCAGTGACTTGGACCATTCGCTGCCTTGACGCAGGAGGGTCCCCGGGCTAACCGCCTCGTATGTCGGTCCCGAATGCCCCCGCTGCCCGTGTCTTCGCCGCTCGAACGGAGGCACTGACCCCGTTCCTCGCGATGGAGATCCTCGAGCGCGCGGCCGTGCTCGAACGGGCGGGCGTCGACATCGCGCATCTCGAGGTCGGGGAGCCCGAGTTCGCCCCGCCGCCCGCCGCCGTCGCCGCCTGCCAGGCCGCGCTCTCCGCCGACGAGACCGGGTACACCGACAGCCGCGGCCTCTGGCCCCTGCGCGAGGCGATCGCCGCGAACCTCGCGGCGCGTTTCGGTCGATCGGTCGCGGCCGAGCGGGTGCTCGTGACCCAGGGCACTTCGAGCGCGATGACCCTCGTCTTCGCGGCGCTCGCCTCGCCCGGGGACGAGGTCGTGATCCCGACGCCGCACTACCCCTGCTACCCCAACTTCGCGCGGGTCATGGGGGCCCGGCCGGTGTTCGTGCCGACCGAGGCGAAGGACGGCTGGCACATCGATCCCGACCGCGTGCGCGCGGCGATTACAAGGCGCACGCGGGCCATCGTCGTGGGATCGCCCGCGAACCCGACGGGAGCGGTGCAGCCGCGCGAAGTCATGGCGGCGCTCGCGACGATGGGGCCCCCGCTGATCTCGGACGAGATCTACGACGGCCTGCTCTACGGCGGCGCGCGCGGCACCTCCGCCCTCGAGGTCGTCGACGACGCCTATGTCCTCGACGGCTTCTCGAAGCGGTATGCGATGACCGGGTTCCGGCTCGGCTGGGTCGTCGCGCCCGAGGACGCGATGCGCCGCCTGCAGATCCTGCAGCAGAACCTCTTCATCTCCGCGTCCTCGTTCGTCCAGCGCGCGGGCATCGCCGCCCTCGCCGAGGGTGCGCAGATGGCGGAGTCGATGCGCAGCGGCTGCGAGGCCCGGCGCAACCGGCTCGTCGCCGGGCTGCGCCGGCTCGGATTCGGCATCGACCGGGATCCGGAGGGCGCGCTTTACGTCCTCGCCGACGCGCGCCGCTTCGGCTCCGATTCGCGCGCGCTCGCCTTCCGGCTGCTCGAGCAGGCCCATGTCGGCACGACGCCCGGCATCGATTTCGGCGAGGCCGCCGAGGGCCGGCTGCGCTTCTGTTTCGCGCGCAGCGTCGAGACGATCGAGACCGCCCTCGCGCGCCTCGAGCCCGTGCTCGCGCGGCTCGAGTCGGATCCGATCCGAAAGCCCGTCGCGGGACCGGCCGGCGACGGCTCGCGCATCGGCCTGGAGGGCCCGACGCGATGAAGATCCTCGCCGCCGAGTTGATCGCCTCCGCCCCGCGCGTCGACGTGCTGCCCGAGAGCGGTCTGCCCGAGATCGCCTTCCTCGGGCGTTCGAACGTCGGGAAGTCGAGCCTGCTCAACGCCCTCGCGCGCCGCAAGAAGCTCGCCCGCACGAGCGGTACGCCTGGCAAGACCCGCGAGATCGTGCTCTTCCGCCTCGAGACCGACGCCGGGCCGCTCGCCTTCGTCGACCTGCCCGGCTACGGCTTCGCGCAGGTCTCGCGCCGGGAGCGCGCCGGCTGGCAGCGGCTCGTCGAGGACTATCTCGCGAAGCGCGAGGCGCTCCGGCTCGCGATCCTGCTGCAGGATCTGCGGCGCGATTGGAGCGAGGACGAGAGCCTGCTGCTCGCCTGGCTGGCCGAGCAGGGCGTGCCCGGGCGGATCGCGCTCACGAAGGTCGACAAGCTGAAGCCGATGAAGCGCAAAGAGCGCATCCGTGCGCTCGCCGCCGAGATCGGGCCGGGCTTCGGCAAGCCGATTCCGACCTCGTCGCAGGCGGGCGTCGGGCTCGCCGATCTCTGGCGCGTCTGTCTGGATCACGCCTTCGGTCCGCGCGACCGCGGCCCGCGCGATTCCGAGCCCGCGGCCCCGTTGCCCCGGGAAGCGTTTCCCCGGGCGGCTCGTCCGGCGGGCGCACCCGACTAACGAAAGAGATCCGTCGACGCATCGCGCAGCAGCGCCGCGCGCACGCTGCCGTCGCCCTCGATCGGAAATCCCTCGACCACGACGACGGGCACGCCCGCGCTCTTCCACATCAGCAGCCCCGCCGCGGCGGCGAGCTGGTCCGCGGTGGCGGGTTGGGTCACCTGCAGCTCGCGCCCGGCGCGGTCGAGGGTGCCGCGATCGTCGCGGATCGGCGCGAGGCCCGCGCAGCCGAGGGCGACGTCGACGAGGCCCTCGCGCCAGGGGCGGCCGAAGGTGTCGCTGATGACGACGGGGGTCGGTCCGGCGGGCGTCGCGAGCGCGTTCGAGAGCCGGCGCGCGGAGGCGTCCGGATCGACGGGCAGCAGGACGGCGACTTCGGGGCCCGGGGCGTTCGAGAGATCGACGCCCGCGTTCGCGCAGACGAAGCCGTGGTGGGTCTCGGTGATCAGGACGCCGCGGCCGCGGCGCACGATCCGGCGGCTCTCCCGGAGTACGACCTCGACCTGGCGCGGATCGCGGCCATGCTCGGCGCCGATCTCCCGCGCGAGCGCGGAGGGCTCGACGTCCGCGAGCGCGATGAGCCGCCCCTCGGCCTTCGACACGATCTTCTGACAGACGACGACGATGCGGTTCGCGAGCGGGATGTCGGCCGCGCGCGCCGCGCCGGCGATCAGCGCGGCGAGATCGCATCCGGGCGTGATCTCGGGCAGTCCAAAGAGCGGCAGCAGTCGCAGGGTCGGGGGGCCAAGGGTCACGGGATCCGTTTCTCCGATGCGGGCTCGCTTCGGCTCGCCGGCGCGCGCTCGGCACGCAGTCGCTCCAGCAGCGCGCGCGTCCGTGCTCCGCCGCCCGAGGTCGCGAGGAAGGCGGCCAGATCCTCGGGCTGATCGAGGTCGATCGCCAGCGAGGGGAGGGCGAGTTCGTGATAGGCGACGTTCGCCGCGCGGGCGGCCTCGCGATGGCGCGCGGCGCTCTCGGGGCCGAAACAGAAGGGGATCGCGCGCGCGGGGCGCAGCAGCAGGGCCGAGGT
>CAZFKD010000132.1:0-9416 GCA_964519695.1 uncultured Spirochaetaceae bacterium | reverse complement strand
GTGCGGAGCCTGTCCGGGACGAGCGAGTCGGTTCGCGGAGCCACGGAATTCGGCGCGGCGGGTATCGGCGCGGCGTCCCGTTCCGAATCCCCCGCCCCGGGCGCCGCAGACCTGACGGACGCCGAGCGAGCCGGACTCGCGCTCTTTCTCGACGCCGGGCGAACCCAATGCCTGCGCTGCCACAACGGTCCGCTCTTCACGAACCAGGGCTTCCACCGCGTCGGCACGGACCAGCCCGCAGGCGGCGGCCTGCTGCCCGACTTCGGCCGTTTCCTCGGCCTGCAGGCGGCTCTGATCGATCCCTTCAATTGCCTCGGCGCGTTCAGCGACGCGCCGCCCGAGCAGTGCCGCGAAATCCAGTTCGTTCGGCGCGATCATCTCGATGCCGAGACCGGCAAGTTCAAGACGCCGACCCTTCGAGGCCTCGGCCGCACCGCGCCTTACATGCACGACGGCCGCTTCGCCTCCCTGGCCGAGGTCGTCGACCACTACCGCGCCCCGCCGCCGAACGCCGCGTCGGGTCCGGGCGGCTCCGGCAGCCACGAGCTGCTCCCGCTCGTGCTCAGCGACGCGGAGGCCGCAGCGCTGGTGCAGTTCCTGCACAGTCTCGACGGGGAGATCGCCGCCGACGCGCGCTGGCTCGCGCCTCCGAGCGAAAAGGCCGGCAACTCGAGTCCGCCCGACTGAATTTCCGACCCGTCGAATCGGCGTCGTGGTACTGTGATCCAGGTACGGTGATCCAGGACACTCACCGGGCGGACGGACACGATGCGGCAGATGTGGTGGTCCCGGGCGGCCGGGTCGTGGCAGGGCGTTCGCGCGTCAGGCTTCCCGGCGGGAGGGGGCCGCTCGCTCCTGCTGCTCGCGGCTTCGCTCGGGATGCTCCTCGGCGGCGCCCGGCCGGCAGCGGCGCTCTTCGACTACCAGGTCTACGACGGCGTATTCAGCTTGCTGCCGAATTTCGCGGCGCTGACCCCGGTGGCCTCGGGCAGCTCTTCGACGATCGGCGTCGGGGTCACCACGCGGGTCGACAACTTCGGCCTGGTTTTCACGAACACGCTGCAGGTCGCGACGCCCGGACTCTACGAGTTCTACACGAACTCGGACGACGGCTCGAAGCTGTACATCGATGGTGTCGTCGTCGTCGACAACGACGGCCTCCACGCCCCGCGCGTCGTCCAGGGGAGCCGCCAGCTTGCCGCGGGGAGCCATACGCTGCGGGTCGAGTTCTTCGAGCGGACCGGCGGGCAGATCCTCGAGGTCGGCTACCGGACGGGCAACCCGGCCTTCGAGCCGATCCCGGCGAACGGCCAGCTCGCCTACACGAGCGCGAACGAATCGGAGTTCGGGTCCTGGGGACCGGTGATCCCGTGGCCGGAGATCGCGATCTCCGCGGCGAACCTGCCCGACGGACGGGTCCTCTCCTGGTCTTCGACGGAGACGAATTCGTTTCCGAGCGGACCGACCTTCACCCACGCCTCGGTCTTCGATCCGCAGACGGAGACGTTCCAGACCGTCGACAGCAACTTTCACGACATGTTCTGCGCGGGAATCTCGACGCTCGAGAACGGCACGATCGTCGCCTCGGGCGGGAACCCGAGCGATCGACGCACCAGCGCGTTCAACCCCGCGACGCTCTCGTGGTCGCCGCTCGCGAACATGATCGATCTGCGCTGGTACGGCGCCAACGTGACGCTGCCCGACAACCGGATCTTCTCGAGCTTCGGCAAGGACGCGGGCAATCGCTCGGAAATCTACGACCCGGCGACGAACGCGTGGACCGCGACGCCGAACGCGAGCATGCAGACCCTCGTCAGCGAGCAGAACACGATCAACTCCGCCCCGAATCCGAGCGGCGCGCTGAATCTGGAGTGGTGGGCCCATCTCGCAGTGGCGCCCCAGGGCGACATCCTCCAGGCGGGGCCGACGCCGACCTGGCATCGCTTCGATCCAGTCGGCGGCGCGGCGAACACCGTCCTCGGCCAGCCGATCGGCAACGTCGCCCGCATGTACGGCAACGCCGTGACCCACGGGCCCGGCGTGGTTCTGCTGATCGGCGGCGCCGATCGCCGCCTCGCCCAGCCGACCTCGGTCAACCACGTCTACCGCATCGACCTGAACGGCCCCGCGCCGACCATCACGCAGCGTGCCCCGATGCACTTCCCGCGCGCGCTCTCGAATACCGTGTCGCTCCCGAACGGCGAGCTGCTCGTCGTCGGCGGCAACACCGTCGCGCAGCTCTTCTCCGACAACGGCTCGGTCCTGCCGGCGGAGATCTACGACCCGGAAGCGGACGCCTGGCGGATCGTCGACGGTCTCACGATTCCGCGCAACTACCACTCGATCGCCCTGCTCCTGAAGGACGGCCGCGTTCTGGCCGCCGGCGGCGGCGCCTGCGGCAACGGCTGTGCCGCCAACCATCTCGACGGCCAGATCTTCTCGCCGCCCTACCTGTTCGAGGACGACGACAGCCCCGCGATCCGGCCGACCCTCTCGCTCCCGCCCGCGACGCAGGTGCGCGCGGGCGAGTCGCTGGTCGTGACGACCGGCGCCTCGACCAGCGCCTTCTCCATCGTCCGCCTCTCGGGCACGACTCATCATCTCAACACCGATCAGCGTTTCCTGCCGATCCCCGCCAGCGGCAACGGCGACGGGACCTGGACGCTCGAGTTCCCGGCCAATCCGAACGTGCTGATCGTCGGGAACTACTACCTCTTCGCGCTCGACGAGGACGGAACCCCGTCGATCGCGGAGACGATCCAGGTCGTGCGCGAAATTCCTTCCGCTCCGGAGCCCGGCGCCGTCTACGTCTCGGATCTGCCCTGGGCGTCCGAGACCAACGGCTGGGGCCCGGCCGAGCGCGACCGGAGCAACGGCGAAGCCGCGGCCGGGGACGGCGGCCCCATCCGCCTCGACGGTGTGACGTATCCGAAAGGCATCGGCGTCCACGCCTACTCCGAGATCACCCTCGATCTCGCCGGCGCCTACGACCGATTCCGCGCGCGCATCGGCCTCGACGATGCGCGGGACGGGCTCTGCGGCGAGGTCCAGTTCGAGGTCGCGGTCGACGGCATCGTCCGCACGTCGAACGGCCCCTTCGTCGCGACGACGCCGTCCCAGCTGCTCGATCTCGACGTCGCCGGCGCCGACCTGCTCGCGCTGCGTGTCCATTCCCTCGGACCGACCTGCGGCGACCATGCCGACTGGGCGGAGGCCCGGCTGCTCCCCGCTCCGGCTCCCGGTTTCCGCTACTACCGCTTCCATCCGACGAAGCTGCGCGACGACGCGGCGGCGAATAGCGTGCAGCTCGCCGAGCTCGCGCTCTTCCGGGAAGGCGTCCGTCAACATGCCCTCGCCGTCACGAATCCCGGCGGCAACAACCCGATCGGGGAAGAACCGCTACGCGCGGACGACGCAAACCCGGCGACGAAATGGCGCGACTACAATCGCGGCGATCTCGTCTACGACTTCGGCGTACCGGTCGAGATCGATGCGTATTCGATCACGACCGCGAACGACGCCCCCGAGCGCGATCCCGTGCGCTGGACGCTCCAGGCGTCGATCGACGGGACTTCCTGGGAGGTCGTCGACGACCAGACGGGCGCCGACCATCCGACCCCGACCGCCCGCCTCGCGTCGACGGCCTCCATCCCGATCGTGATCCCGAGCGCGATCACCGCGCTGCCGACCGCCCCCCGCCACTCCTCGACGCTGATCGTCGAGACGAGCAGCGGCGGCGACCGCATCTGGAACGTGAACCCTGACGACGACACGGTCACCGTCTCGAGCCCCGCCGGCGCGGTCCTCGCCGAGATTCCCGTCGGCGACCGGCCGTGGTCGATCGCCCGCCAGCCCGGCCAGCCGCGCATCTACGTCGTCAACAAAGGAAGCGCCTCGCTCAGCGTGATCGACGCCGCGAGCCTGGCCGTCGTCGAGACCCGCCCACTGCCCCGCGGCGCAGAGCCCCACGGCCTCGTCTTCGAGCAGGACGGCTCGAACTACTACGTCGTCTTCGAGGCCCTCGCCCGGCTCGAGAAGCGGGCGGCTGCCGACGACGCGCTGCTCGGCTCGGTCGGCCTCGGCGGTCGGCCGCGCCATCTCTCGATCACCCCCGACGACACGAAGCTGCTCGTCAGCAATTTCATCACGCCGCCCGTCCCCGGCGAGAGCACGACGAGCGTCGACGTCTCGCAGGGGGCCGGCCAGATCTTCGTGGTCGAGCCGGCGACCCTCGCATGGACGAACACGATCGCCCTGGCCCACGACGACCGGGGCCAGACCGAGAGCCAGGGCCCGGGCCTGCCCAACTACGTCGGTCCCGCGGTGGTCGATTTCGCGGGGGTCGCCGCCTTCGTGCCGAGCAAGAAGGACAACATCCGCGCGGGCGCCTTGCGCGGTTTCTCGGGCATGACCTTCGAATCGACCGTCCGCGCCCAGACGGCCCGCATCCTGCTGGCCAGCGAGAGCGAGGATGCGGGCTTCCGCGTCGATCACGACAACGCGAGCCTCGCGACCGGCGCCGCACTCTCGGGCGACGATCGTTATCTGTTCGTGACCCTCGAGACGAGCCGCGAGCTCGCCGTCTACGACACGCAGGGCGGCTTCCAGCTGATGCGGCTGCCGACCGGCCGTGCGCCGCAGAGCGTTGCGCTCTCGAGCGACGGCGCGCTCGCCTACGTCCACGATTTCATGGACGGCACGATCTCCCGCTTCGACCTGACGGCGATGCTCGAGACCCACCTGCCGAACACGAACGTGCTCCCGCCCATCGACGTCGTCGCGAACGGGGCGCTCCCGCCGACGCTCCGCCTCGGCAAGCAGCTCTTCTACGACGCCCAGGACGACCGGCTCGCCCTCGACAACTACATGAGCTGCGCGAGCTGCCACAACGAGGGCGACAGCGACGGCCGGGTCTGGGACCTCGGGGCCTTCGGCGAGGGGCTGCGCAACACGACCGATCTGCGCGGCAAGGGCAGCGCGCATGGTCGTCCCCACTGGACTGGCAATTTCGACGAGATCCAGGACTTCGAAGGGCAGATCCGGGCGCTGAACCTCGGCCTGGGACTGCTCTCGAACGCCGAGTTCCTCGCGACCGCCGACCCGCTCGGCCCCCCGAAAGCCGGCCTCTCGGCCGATCTCGATGCACTCGCCGCCTATGTCGACTCGCTGACCCGCGTGGCCGAGAGTCCGTTCCGCCCGAGCGCCGAGGCCCTGAGCGCCGCCGCGCAGGCGGGACGCCAGGCCTTCGCCGACCAGGGCTGCCTCGAATGTCATGCCGTGCCGGAGCTGACCGACTCGCCGGCGCTCGCGCGCCACGACGTCGGCACGATCGACGCCGAGAGCGGTCAGCGCCTCGGCGGGCCCCTCGACGGCTTCGATACGCCGGGCCTGCTCGGCGCCTGGGCGAGTCCACCCTATCTCCACGACGGCTCGGCCGCGACGCTCGAGGCCGCGATCGCCGCCCATGCGGATTTCGCGAGTCTCCCGGGCGAGACACTCGACCAGCTGGCCGAATTCCTGCGCGAGGCCGAGCGCGGCGACCTCACGCCGCTCTTCGACGACGACGCCGACGGGACGATCAACCTGAACGATCCCGCGCCGAACGATCCGTGCATCCCGACGGCTTTCGTCGCAGTTTGCGACCGGGATACGGACGGCGACGGCGCGACCGACTACGAAGAGGGCGAGACGGCGGACAGCGACGGCGACGGGATCCCGGACTACCTCGAGTCGTCGATCCTCGACTCCGATGGGGACGGCGTCCCCGATCAGGACGACCCGGACAACGGCAATCCCTGCGTGCCGAACGCCTGCGCGCCCGAGGTCCCCGTCCTCCATCCGGCGGCCCGGATCCTCGCGCTCGGCCTGCTGCTGGCGCTAGGCGCGGGCGCGGGCGGGCACCGCAGGATGCGCGGCTGACCGGATCTCGCTGCAACGGGCGCGCGATCTCGCATCCTTTCATCTGCCACAACCACGCCGCCGCAGCCACTTCTCTCCGTCGGGATCGGCTTCGAGCAGTCCTCGAGCGGGGCACTCTGGTGCCAATGGAGGCAGGTGATGGGCGTTCGACGAGCGGGCCGGCGGCGAAGCCCTCTGCTCAGGAGGGTCGGAGGAGCCGCGCTGCTGGGCGCCTACGTCCTCGCGGCGGCGGGCAGCGCGCGCGCAATGCTGCTGGTGTACGAGCCGTTCGACTACGCCGAGGGAACCGTTCTCGACGACACGCCTGCCACGGGTCAGAACCTGGGCGGAACCTTCACGGCCTTGGGCACCGCCCCGCAGCAGCAGCTGACCGTGACCCGTCCTTCGCTCGATTATGGAAGTCTCGCCGGCACGCCCAATGCGTCGGGCCTTCGAATCAGCGACACCCTCGGCGTGACCGCAGCCGGGGCCAGCGTGAGCCTTGCACAGCCGATCGAGATCGCGCCCGGCGAAACCATCTACTGGAGCGCCCTGTTCACCCTGGACGATCGGCTCAACGGCAACCACTTCGCGAACATCACGCTGACCGACGACGCCACGGGAGATCATCTCCTCTTCGGAGAGCCGGTCGTCGGAGTCGGCGGCCTGCGGGTCGCGGCGAGCACCCAGGCAACCGGTGGGGTCGTTGCGGAGGGAACGGACGACGCCTTCACGGACGGCAACACCGTGCTGCTGATCGGGCGCTATTTCAATAGCGCGGCGCCTGGCGGTGATCTGCTGCAGCTCGTCAGCTATGACAGCGCGCTCGCTGCGATGCTCCCGTCGAGCTTCGACCCCCTCGATCCGAACGCCGAGGTCTCGTACAGCCTGGAGAACCTGGATATCGACCTCGTCCGGATCTCCTCGATCACGTTCACGATCCGGGGCCTCGACAACAACTTCATCGACGAGCTCCGGATCGGCACCACCTATGCCTCGGTGGTCGTTCCCGAGCTCTCGACGTCGACGCTGCTGTTGATGGGCCTGGGCATTCTCGCTGGGCTGGGCCGGTCGGAGGCCGCACCGACCTCCCGGTAGCCGGTCATCGATCGCGTCCCCCGCGAGCATCCCCTCACCCTCGTTGAAGCGAGACCGCCGGCGGCGGAACGCGGATCGAATGGTCTTTCCTGCACCGCCGCCAGGCTCCATCCTATCGCTCGGCCCCCGTCCGGGCGGGGCTGCGCCGCGAGCGATCCACGTCGCGGCCCGTCGCGGCAGTTCGCGAACGGCGCGGGGCGCAGGGCGCGCGCTTCGGGGCTCCGCGAGTCCGGATGAGGGATGATTGGGTTTCTCCGCGAGAATCGGGCTGGTCGCGCTGGCCACGGGCGCCGTCTGCCTGGCCTGTCGCCCCGAGGCAACGGCCCCGGGCCATCACACCGTTCGTCCCGCCGCCTCGCTGCTCGCGGTCGGCGACACAGGCTCGCCCCAGGGCCTCCTGCCCTTCTTTTTCGATGGTCAATTCGCCGTCGGCGCCGCCATGCAGCGCGCCCACGCGGCGAGCCCCGTCGACGCCGTCGTCCTGCTCGGCGACAACTTCTATCCCGATGGCCTGCGGGCGGACGAGTTGGTCCCCCGCATCCTCGCCAACGTGGCCCGTCCCTACTGCACGTTCGTCGAGCCGTCGGCGGCGCTCTCGACGCGGCTCGGCGACGACTGCCGTCCCGCGCACGAGCCCGTGCCCCGCCTGCTGGTCGCCCTGGGCAACCACGACCTGCAGACGCCCGGGAGCGCGGAGCTCCAGCAGAACGAGGTCCCGCGCTTCGTTCTCAACTGGGAGGTGCCGACGACGCGCGTGCCCGCGGTGCGCGAGCTGGCCGGCGGACTCAGCCTCGTCTTTCTCGACACCGAGTGGCCCTGGGGCCCCGAGGAGGTGGACGCGCTCGCGCGGGCGCTCGAGGCCGCCCGCGGCCCCTGGCGCGTGATCGTCGGACACCGCCCTCCGATCGCAGGCCATCCCCAGCTCTCGAAGATGATCGAGCGCGCCGCGCAGCGATCCGGTCGCATCGTCCACGCCTATCTGGCCGGTCACGTCCACGGTCTGGTCGCGATCCGCGGCAAGGGCACGGCGCCTTCGCTGATGCTGATCGCCGGGTCCGGCTCCGAGGTCGACCTGCAGAGCGCGCCCGAGTACCGGATCGAAGCCGCCGGATCGGACGACGTCGTCGCGGCGAAGCTCGGCTTCGTCCGTCTCGACGTGTTCGCCGATGCCGGGCCGACGGGCGATCCGGCCCGGCTGCGCGTCTCGCTCGTCGCCGCCCGACCGAGCGCGGCTCTCGCTCCGCTCGGAGCGATCGAAATCGCGCGCTATGCGATCGAGCTCGATGGATCGGTCCGGCGGATCGACGCGCTGCAGGATTGAGCGTCAGCGGAAGGTCAGCGACGCGAGATACTGCTCGAGCCAGCCGACGGCTTCGGCGCCCTCCTGCTCCGAGACGGGCTCGCCGGACGGCCGTCCATCGCGCCCCCACTTGCCGAGGAAGCGGATCGCATTTCGCTCCCCGCCGAGACGCCACGCATAGCGCGGGCCGTTCGACGCCAGCACGAGGAGGTCGTCCCCGCGGCTCGCGCGGGCCGCGATCAGCGGCGAGAAGGACGACGAGTCCGCGCCCAGCAAGTCGCGACCCGGATAGCCGCCCAGCACATCGGGCTCGACGCCGAGCCGGGCGAGCAGCGTCGGGAGGACGTCCGCATGGTCGGTCGGGCCCGGCCGACCTGCGCCGCGCGCGATGCCCGGGCCCGTGAGGACGAGCGGGACGCGGGTCTGCGCGTCCGAGAGCCGACTCGAATGCGCGATCGTGCCGTCGTCGAAGAGCGCTTCGCCATGGTCGCCCGTCACGACGACGAGCACTTTGTTCGGATCGAGCTGCTCCAGCAACGAGCCGATGCGCGCGTCGACGGCATGCGCGCTGTTTCGATATCGATTGACGAGCGGCACGCGGTCCCGTTCCGGATCGAGCTCGAGCGCGTTCGGCGGCTCGCTCGCCGGGTGGAAGAGCGCCTCTTCGTCCGGATAGTGATATCCGAAATGCGTCGACATCAGGAAGGCCAGCACGAAGCGCGGGGCGCGCTCCCCGGGCGAGAGCAGCGCGGCGGCGCGCGCGACGACCTCGCCATCGCAGGCGGGCAGCGACGCGCCGCGCAGGCGACGGACCTCGAAGTCGAGCGATCCCATGAATCGATCCATGCCGCGCCAGGCGATGTCGCTGCAGGTGAGATGGTGGCTCTCATAGCCCCAGGCGCGCAGCTGGGAGGGCAGCGTCGGACGCTCGCCCGCGTCGAGGGTCTCGAAGTAGAAGAGCGGACTACGGCCGTAGAGGAGCGCGAACAGGCCGAAATGGGAGGCGTTCGACGTCGCCGAATGCGCGTCGAATCGCAGGCCCCGCTCCGACCAGGACCAGAGCTGCGGCATGATCTCCCGCTCGAGCGCGTCGCGACGAAGACTCTCGACCACGACGACG
>CAZFKD010000131.1:0-9441 GCA_964519695.1 uncultured Spirochaetaceae bacterium | reverse complement strand
GCGCGGGTAGGACGAGATCGCCTTGCCCTCGAGCAGGACGGCTCCGCCGCGCGGATCGAGTTCCCGCCCGAGCGTGCGCAGGAGCGTCGATTTGCCCGAGCCGTTCGGCCCGACGAGTGCCAGGATCTCGCCGTTCACGACCTCGAGCGAGACGTCGCGCAGCGCATCGCGGTCGATGCCGGGATGACGAACGTGCAGGCGCTTGGCTTCGAGGGAGATCGTCACGGCAGCTTCTTCCACAGGATGAAGAGGAAATAGGGTCCGCCGACCAGCGCGAGCAGCGCGCCGACCGGGAGCTCGAGGGGCGCGAGCATCGTCCGCGCCGCCGTATCCGCGAGCAGCACGAGCGCGGCGCCGCCGAGGGCCGTCACGGGCAGCAGCGCGGCGTGCTCCGGCCCGACGAGCAGCCGCAGGCCATTCGGGACCACCAGCCCGACGAAGCCGACCAGGCCCGCGGCGCTGACCGCGGCCGCCGTGAGGAGCGCCGCGAGACAGGCCGCGAGAAAACACGCGCGCAGAACCGAGACGCCGAGCCCGCCCGCGGCGCCGTCGTCGAGCAGCAGGACGTTGAGCGTGCGCAGCCCGAATGCGATGCCGGCGATGCCGATCAGGCTCGGCAGCAGCGTGCGCCCCGCGTCCGACCAGCCCGTCCCGTTCAGCGAGCCGACCATGAAGGCCGCGAAGGCCGGCGCGCGATCGGCGAAGGCGAAGGTGAGGAGCGCGATGACCGCGAACAGGATCGCCTGCAGCGAGACGCCGGTCAGCACGATGCGCAGGGCGCCCGTCTGCCCCGCCTTCAGCCAGACCAGCGCGACGATGACGCCGATCGTCGCGAGCCCCCCTGCGAACGCTGCCCAGGGTGCCAGCTGCGACGAGCCGGGAAAGAAGAGGATCACGACGAGCGCACCGACGCCCGCCCCCGCCGTCACGCCGAGCACGCCGGGATCGGCGAGCGGATTGCGCACCGACGTCTGCAGCAGCGCCCCCGCCAGCGCGAGATCCATCCCGACCAGCGCAGCGCAGGCCGCGCGCGGCAGGCGCACGTCCCAGAGCACGCGATGCAGCGGATGGCCGGCATCCTTCAGCGCGCCGAAGAGTTCGCCGATCCGCAGCTCCGACGCGCCTTGGCTCGCGGCGAGCAGCGCCGCCGCGGCGAGGCCGAGCGCGAAGACGAGCGTCCAGGCGAGCGCGGGCTCGACGACCAGCGCGGCGCGGCTGCGGATCTGCCAGACGAGGGTGTTCACGTCTCGGGTCCTGCCGGCGCGAGGGCGACGAGCGCCTCGGCCGCACGCACGATCTCGAGGCCGGGATTCGCGCTGAAGAGGTTCGGATCGAGGACGTGGATGCCGAGGCGCGCGCCGGCGAGGCCCGACCAGGCGCCGCCCGCCGCGGTCCGCCGCTCGAGATCCGCGCGGATGCGGGCCGGATCGCCGTGGGCGACGAGCAGAACGAGGTCGGGATGCGCCATCGCCATCGCTTCGTCCGAGACCGCGACGAGACCCGGTAGGCGCTCGTCGCCGGTCGCCGCGATCGCGAGATCGAGGCCGACATGGCGCGCGAGGTCCCCGAGCCAGGCGCGATCCGTCAGGACGTAGAACGAGCCGGGCGCGCCGAAGAGCGCGACGACGGAGGCATTCGAGCGATCGGCGAGCGCGCCGATCCCGGCGCGGACTTCGGCGATCCGCGCTTCGAGGGGCGCGGGGCGGCCGATCGCCGCGGAGAGCGTGTCGAGGGAGGCGAGCGTCTCGGCGACGCTGTCGGTCCCGAGCAGCAGGACCTTCGCGCCGAGCTTCTCGATCTGGGGTGTCAGGCGCGCATGGATCGCGCGGTCGGCGACGACGAGATCGGGATGGATCTCGACGAGGCGCTCGAGGCTCGGCGAATGGGGATTGCCGAGATCGACCAGGCCGTCGGGGAGCGGTTCATGGAGCGATCGGCGCACGCCGGCGACGAGCGCCGCCTGGTCGCCCGAAGCGGCGATGGCGTCCGCGACCCAGGGCAGCAGTGCGGCGACGCGGATCGGGGCCGCATCGGCGGCGCGGGGCGCGGGCGAGGCGCTCGCGGCGGATGCGCCGGCGGCGGAGGACGGCGCTTCGGAGCGCGCGGTGGTCGCGAGGAGCAGCTGGACGCAGAGCGCGACGAGCACGAGCGGAGCGAGGAAGGTCTGCGCGCGCGACATCAGGCTTCTCCCGTGGCGAGCGAGACGCCCTGATTCAGCTCGGCATGAGCACGCGCGAAGGCGGCTGCGACCTCGGGCGCGAACTCGGCGCCCGGCGGGCGATACACATAGATGCGTAGGAAGGGTTCTGCGTCTTCCTGCTCGCGGAGGGCGAAGAACAGGACGTTGCGGCCCGAGCGGCCGTGCGTCGTGTCGTGGGACTGCAGATGGCGCAGGCGGCCGATCGCGACGTGCCAATGAAAAGCGTCGGTGATCATGTTGAGGAAGCCGCCGGCGATGTCGTAGGGACCGGCGACACAGATCGATTCGAAGACGCTCGGCCCGCAGACCGAGATGACGCGCAGCTGGCCGAGCTGCTGCAGCAGGTCGAAGAAGCGGGCGGCGTCCCAGGCGGACGGCGCGGCCGCGGCCTGGGCGTCGCGCGGCGCAAGCGAGGGGCTGGGGGAGCTCGGGGCAGTCATGTCGCGGCCTCGTGGGCTGGGGCGCGACGACTTCGTCCGGAGTGGAGCGCAGCACGTCGAGCCGGGGCGGAGGGCGCCGGAGGCCGACCTCGCGGTCGGACGGCGCGCGCTGGCTCGAGCGGGGCTCTGGCTGGCGGGACGGCCCAATCAAAGCATATTGAAAACGATTTTCAAGTTCAGTAGTGTGATTTTCGCGTCCCGCCCGCTCCAGCAAGCCCGAGCCCGCCAGCCAGGAGGACCCGGACGCCATCGAAGGCCGCCTGGAGCGGCCCGAGGGGTCCACCGTTGCGCGCGTCTCTCTTTCGAAATCCGCCCCATTCGAGCGGCTCGCTTCGCCCGGGGCGCCCGAACCGATTCGCCGCCCTCCTGGCGATCGCATTCGCATTTTCGGGGACGACGCGCCGGAGCCGTTCCGGGCCGAGCCGATCGCGATCGAAGACCATCGCGTGCGCCCCGCCGAGATCTACCAGGACACGCCGGTCGAGACCGAGATCCTCGATGCCGAGCGACTCGCGGATCTCCCGGCGATCGACGCGATCGAGGCGCTCGAGGCGATCCCCGGGATCCGCATCACCTCCCAGATCCAGGGCCAGCGCGGCGCCGTGCGCATCGACGGCCTGCCGCCCGAGTTCACCGAGCTGCTCGTCAACGGCCAGCGTTATGCGGGGGAGAACGACGAGGCGATCGATCTCGGCGATCTGCTCTTCGCGAACATCGATCGGATCGAGATCCTGCGCGGCCCCCAGACGCTGCGGTACACCGCGCGCGCCGCGGGCGGCGTCATCAACATCATCACGAAGGATCCGCCGACGGACGGGCCCGCGGTCGAAGCGCTGATCGCGAACGGCGATCAGGAGCGCGTGTCGGGCGAGCTCACGGCCGGCTACGGCGACGCCACGCTCGGCGGCAACCTGACCTACGACTACAACCAGACCGGCGGCTTCGAGACGCCCGATCCGGACAGCACTGATTTCGACGATGGCCTCGGCTCGCCTTTCGGCGAGGGCTCGCTGTTCCGAACCCACGACCTCTATGGAACGCTCGTCTCCCGTCCCCGCGAAGCGATCGAGCTGAAGACGCGCCTCGGCTACCGGATCCGCGACGACGCCTTCGCCATCGACGACGGCCCGATCACGGCGCGGCGCGAGAATCAGCGCTGGCTCCTCTCGCAACAGTCGAAGTTCGCCGTCGACGGCGCGACGACGCTCGCTGCGACGGCCACCTACTCCCACGACACGCTCGATTCGAGCGTCGGACGGGAGTTCGAGCTGATCGACGAGCTCGCCCGCCTCGAGCTCCGGGGCGAGCGGCTCTTCGAGCTCGGGCCGACGACGCACATCGTTTCGATCGGCGCCGACCTCTCTTCCCCGGGCATCGCGCTCGAGGAGTCCGCGATCCCGGACGAGATCGCCCTCGAATCCGAGGACGTCGACGAACGGATCTACCGCGGCGGATTCTACGGCGTCGTCGAGTCCGAGCTCGCGAGCTGGCTCTCGAGCGAGATCGGGATCCGGCGTGAGGTCCACTCGCGGTTCGCGCCGGGCTGGCTGCCCCAGGCCGCGATCCTCGTGACGCCCTGGCGCTGGGACGACGACCGCGCCGTCAAGCTCCGCTTCTCGGCAGGACGCGCGATCCGATACCCAGCGCTTCGGGAGATCTACCAGCCCCCCGCGCCCCAGCTGGGCGGCGCCTACTTCCTCGCCGGCAACCGCGATCTCGCCCCCGAAAAGGCCTGGGCCCTGCGCACCAGCCTCGAGACGAATCCGACGCGCTGGCTCTCGCTGGCGACGACCGGCTTCTACAGCGAGACCACGAATCTCATCCGCGCGTCCTTCCTCGGGCAGGTCATCCAGGTCGGCGAGGAGGTGATCCCCGCCAATCCGACGCTCTGCAACCTCGGCATCCTCGTTTGGTGCAGCGATCGCGTCACGCCCGTCACCAGCCAGGTCTTCGAGAACGCCAATCTCGACGACCTCGTCTCCTACGGCATCGAGTCGCGCATCGATCTGCGACCCCACGAGCTCGTCCATCTCCAGCTCGGATACACCTGGAATCGGACCCGGCTCGAAGATTCCAACCTCCAGATCGACGAGCTCCCCAACTCCCCCGAGCACATCGCGAACGGCGTCCTCACGCTGACCGCGCCGCGCATCCGCACGGCGCTGACCGCCCGCGGCCAATGGCGCAGTCGCGCGCTCATCGAGCGCAGCGGGACGGGCCTCGCCGGCTTCACGACGGAAGAGGAGTCCAATACGTCCTTCGAGCTCGACCTGCGCCTTCGGCAGCCGCTCGAGCAGTGGCTGGGACGCCGCCTCGAGCTCTTCGCCGACGTCCAGAACGTGACCGACAACCGCGTGATCGACTCCAACGTCGTCCGCGGACGCTCCTTCCTGATCGGCCTCCGCGGCCTCTACCCCTGAAAAGGAGATCCCCATGAACCATGCCTCTTGCCTGACACTCGCCCTCCGCCGCGCCGCCCACGCGTTCGACGCGCTCGGCTCGCGCCACGCAGTCCGCGCGCTCGCCCTGCTCGCGGGTCTCGCCCTCGGCTCGACCGGGCTCGTCGCTCCCGCACGCGCCGACATCGTCCTCGTCCCCGCTGCGGCCGATACGGCGCCCTATTCGTTCCTTCCGAGCCTCCTGCGCTACAACAATCCCGCGCTCTACGCGTTCCAGTCCGTCAGCGATACCTCGACGGCCCACGATTTCGAGACCTATCTCGCCTTCGACGTCGAGCAGACCGATCTGCCGACAGGCCATGTCCTCGTCGAGGCGACCCTGCTCGTCACCTACGCCTTCGACTTCTCGGGATTCGGGGAGACGTCGACCGATCCCGGCGAGATGGCCTGCCACGAGGTTCTCGAGCCCTGGGTCGACACGACGCTCTCCTGGGTGAATCGCCCGGACATCGACGCGCCCTTCGACAGGGTCGTCGGGATCACCGAATTCGGCGCCATCCTCTGCGACGCGACCCCCGTCGTGCTCGCCTGGATCACCGGACAGACCCCGAACAACGGCTTCGCGCTGACGAACACGACCGAGCGCGTCATCGGCATGCACTCGCTCGAAGCGTTGGTCGACCCCTCCCTGATGCCGCAGCTGATCCTCCGCACCGAGCTCCCCGAGCCCGCAACCGGACTCCCGCTCGCCGCGGGGAGCGCACTGCTCGCGATCGCGAGCCGGCGCCGCGCGATCCGCGCGCGGAAGGCGGCTCGCGCCGCAGGCGGCGGCCATGTCGGGGCGTGATTCCGACGGCAAAGGCGGATCGACCGCCGACCGGGACGAGCCGGGCAACGCCGGATCGGCGGGCGCCGCTCCGAAGCCCGGAGGCGATAGGACGGGAGACGAGACGATGACGACACGAACGGACTCCGGAGCCGGCGCGAGCGAAGACCCGAAATCCCTCCGCCGCGTGCGCGCCAGCGAGGTCCTCGGGCCGCGCGGCATCCTGCTGATCGAGCACGAAGGCGAGATCTACACGCTGCGTGTGACCCGCAACAACCGGCTCATCCTGACGAAGTAGGTCGCATGTCGGATCGCGCCTTCAAGATCGGCATCGGCCTGTCGCTCGCACTCCATCTGGCCGCTGCGATCGTACTCTCGGGCCCGCGCTGGGCGACGCCGATCGTGCGTCCGCCGGCGCCGGAGGCGAGCGTGCGCGTCCGCCTGGCGAGTCCGCCGCGTGCGGAGGCGGCGGAGGCGAAGCCGCCGGCCGTCGCGGCGCCGCCGCCCCCGCGCGAGCGCGAGCGCGAGCGACCGGAGCGGGTCGTCGAGAAGATCGAGCGCGCGAAGCCCGAGCCTGCGCCGGAGCCGGTCGTCGAGCAGAAAGCCGCGCCGGAGGTCGACACGCCCGAGCCGGTCGACGCCGCGGCGCAGACGCTCCTGGCCGCGGCGCAGGCCAGCGACTCGGAGGAAGTCCCGACCGATGCCGGCGCCCCGGGCCCGGCCCCTGCCGCCGACCTCCCGAATGCGCTGCCCTCGGAAGCGGACGATCCGAGTCGCCTCGCCCGTTATGTCGAAGAGGTCCGCGCACGGATCGAGGCGCGCAAGCGCTACCCGGCGATGGCGCGCAAGCGGTCCGTCGAAGGGCGCGTCGTCGCCCGCGTCGAGATTCGCGCCGATGGCCGGGTCTCGGCGATCGAGTTCGACGGCGGGGCGCCGGCGCTCCTGCGCCGCGCGACGGACGAGGCGATCCGTTCGGCCGCGCCCTATCCGGCGCCGCCGGCGGGCGCGATGACGATCGAGCTCCCGGTCGACTACTCCCTGCGCGACGCGTCCTAGCAAGGCCCAGCCCGAGAGCGCTGGATGCCGGCGCGAGACCGGGCGCTCGAGACACGGCATGGGACATCGTTCCGGGCGAACCGCCGGCGACGCTGGCTTCGCAGCTCCTCCCTCCGTACGCTCCGCAGCGCGCAGGGCGCGGCGCCCGCATCCGATCTTCCGTCGGACGAGCGGGGCGCGCGGTATCGGAGGAGCGATCGGTGGAGAGTGCATTCGCCGACCTCCCCGTCGTCCCGCCCGCGTTCCTCGCCCTCTTCGTCGCCGTCGCGTTCGGCGCCCTCGTCCAGGGCACGATCGGCTTCGGGATCAACGTGATCGCGGCGCCGATCGCGGCAATCGTACAGCCCGACGCACTGCCGGCGGCGATGATCGTGCTGGCCCTGCCGATGACGGCGGGCTCCGCCTATCGGGAGCGGGAACACATCGACCGCGCAGGCGTCTTCTTCACCACCCTCGGCCGGCTCCCCGGCGCCGCCCTCGGCGGCTGGGCGGTCTCGCTGCTCCCGCCCGAAGCGCTGGCGACCTGGATCGGCGCATTCGTCGTCGTCGCCGCGCTGATGAGCATCCTCTCATCGAACCTGCGCGTCACACCGCTCTCGTCCGCGATCGTCGGCGCCGTCGCCGGGGTGATGGGCACGATGTCGTCGGTCGGTGGCCCACCGCTCGCGCTGCTCTATCAGCGCGAGCCCGGACCCGTGCTGCGTTCGACGCTCGGCGCGACGTTCCTGATCGGCTCGCTCCTCTCGCTCGCCGCGCTCGCCGTCGCCGGCCGCGTCGAGCCCTGGCACTGGGCGCTCGGCCTCGCCCTGACGCCCGCCGTCGCGCTCGGACTCTTCGCCAGCCACGGCCTGCGCGCACGCGTCGATGCCGGACGGCTGCGGCCCGCCGTCGTCGGGTTCGCTTGCGCCGCGGGCCTCGCGGTCGTGGCTCGGGGACTCCTATGAAGCGCGGTCCGCTCGTGAAGCCCCGACAGCTCGCGGTCTGCGTCTGCGTTGCGGCGATCCTCGTCGGAGCGGCCTGTCGCAACGGCTCCGGACCGTTCTTCCCGGTCCAGCCCCAGCCGACGCCGCATGCCTGGCTCGGAAGGCAGGCCGACTGCCAGCCCGGATTCCCCGACGAAGACGGCTGGCTGGGCGGGGATGCGGCCGCGTCGGTGGTCCTGCCAGGAACGAAGGGACGCGAGAGCCTCTGGCTCTTCGGCGACTCGTTCGTCGAGCGCCCCGGCTCACCGCCGGGCGAGCGCGTCTATCCGTTCGTCCACAACTCGGTGGCGGTCTCCCGTTGCGGGGCCGACGGTCACTGGCAGCTCGACTACGCCTGGCGCTCGGACGCCCAGGGAGCGCCGCGCGCGTTCTTCGAGCCCGAGCCGGGGGGCGACGCCGCCTACTATTGGCCGATCAGCGCGGCAGCGGTCGGGGACGTCGTCTTCGTCGCGCTCCTGCGCGTGGCTCCCGCGGAGGCGAGCGGCCCGTTCAAGCTCCCCTTCCGCCTCGAGGGCGTCGATCTCGCGCGGATCGAGGGCCTCTCCGGCCCCCCGACGCGTTGGCAGGTCCGCTATTCGACGCTCTCGCGCGGCGGCGAGGCCCTGCCCGCCGCGAGCCTCGTCGCCCAGGGCGACCATCTCTACGCCTTCGCTTTCCTCGATCGCGAGGGCGACCGCTCCCCGCGAATCCTCACGCGGCTCCCCCTCGCCGCGCTCGCCCAATGGCGACCAAAGCTCGAGGACGCGCTCGAAACCCTCGCCGACGACGGCCGATTCATCACCGGACTGAATCCCGAGCGCGCCCCCATCCTGATGGACGACGACGCGAGCGAGATGAGCGTCCATTTCGATCCCGGCCTCGGGCGCTGGCTCGCGGTCTACAGCGATCCGACCGCTTCCGACGACGGCGATCGCGGCGACACGATCTGGCTGCGCCGCGCCGAGGACCTGCGCGGCCCCTGGTCCGCCCCCGAGCCGCTGCTGCGAATTCCGGAGCTGGCGAACCTCCCGGATCCGGAGCCAGGCGAGCCCTTCTGTTATGCCGGAAAGGCCCATCCCGAGCTCGCCCCGAGCGGAGAGCTGCTCGTCACCTGGGTCTGCAACCTCTACGCCCCCGACGATCGCGAGATCCCCGAAGTCCTCGAACGCCTCCGAACCACCCCCACCCTCTACCGCCCCCGCACCCTTCGAATCCCGATCCCCTAGCAGGCCGCGGGAAGACGGTTCCGAACGCCTTGCCCAGTGGTCCGGTCGCGCTGCGCCATACAGAGTGCGAACGCCAAGCTTCGCAGACGGACCAGGTCGTAGGCCGACGCGGTGAAGACCAGCCCAACGAACCCTGTTCGCGGACCTCTCCTCGCAGAGCGACCCCCCCGATTGCCATCCGCTACGAACCGTTGGTTTTTTCTCAGCCTGCTAGCGACGAATCGATCCCGTCAGCAGAACATCCATGGCTCCCATCCGAAAAGAAGACGGGACGTGCACGCCATGAAGCAGCAGCGGACCGAGTGCCCCGGACGAGCGGCTCGGGGTGAGAT
>CAZFKD010000130.1:0-9454 GCA_964519695.1 uncultured Spirochaetaceae bacterium | reverse complement strand
CGAGGTGCCGCGCAGCGTCCGCCTGATCATCCAGATCACCGTGATCGCGACGCTCGTCATCGTCGTCGATCAGGTCCTGCAGGCCTTCTTCTGGGAGCAGAGCCGCGCGCTCTCGGTCTTCGTCGGTCTCATCATCACGAACTGCCTGATCCTCGGTCGCGCCGAGACCTTCGCGATGCGCAACGGCGTCGCCGTGAGCGTGCTCGACGGTCTCGGCAACGGTCTCGGCTACGGGCTGATCCTGATGCTCGTCGGCGGCGCGCGCGAGCTGTTGGGGACGGGGCGGCTGTTCGGCCTCGAGGTCCTTCCGCTGGTCGAGAACGGCGGCTTCTTCGAGCCGATCGGCCTGATGCTGCGGCCCCCGAGCGCGTTCTTCCTGATCGCCGGGATCCTCTGGGCGCTGCATCGCATGAAGCACGGGGGGGGCGGGGCTGCCGGCCCGGCCGGGCCCGACTCCGCATCCTCCTCGGCATCGACCCGGGCGGCCGCGGGCGCCGCGGCGAGCGGCTCGCCGGGCGAGCGGGGGGCGCGACCATGAACGCGCTCGCCGACCTCTTTCTGCGCGCTGCGCTCGTCGAGAATCTCGCGCTCGCCTACTTCCTCGGCATGTGCATGTTCCTCGCCGTCTCGAAGCGCCTCGAGACCGCGTTCGGCTTCGGGATCGCCGTCTTCGTGGTGCAGACGCTGACGGTGCCCCTCAATCATCTGATCCAGGTCCATCTGCTGCGGCCGGGGGCCTGGGCCTTCGCGGGGCTGCCGGACGTCGATCTCGGGTTCCTCGGGCTGATCAGCTTCATCGGGGTGATCGCGGCGTTCGTCCAGATCCTCGAGATGGTGCTCGAGCGGTTCGCGCCGGCGCTGGCGAGGTCGTTCGGCGTCTTCCTGCCGCTCTTGACCGTCAACTGCGCGATCCTCGGCGGCTCGCTCTTCATGGCCGAGCGGCGTTATTCGCTCGCCGAGAGCGCGGTCTACGGCGCGGGCAGCGGCTTCGGCTGGGCCGTCGCGATCTGTCTGCTCGCCGCGATCCGCGAGAAGCTCGAGTACAGCGACGCGCCCGAGGGCCTGAAGGGCATCGGTCTCACCTTCGTCGTGGTCGGCCTGCTCTCCCTCGCCTTCATGGGCTTCGCGGGGCTGGAGCGACTCTGATGGAGCGGTCATGAACGAGACGAGCCTCGCCGTCGTCCTCTTCACGAGCCTGATCCTGCTGCTCGTCGGCGCGATCCTGGCGGCGCGGCGCATGCTCGTGCCCCGGGGCAACGTCGAGCTCGTCGTGAACGAACGACGAACGCTCGAGGCCCCGCGCGCAGCGAAGCTGATCGAGGCGCTCGACGCCGCGGGGATCCATCTGCCCGCGGCCTGCGGCGGCAAGGGCACCTGCGGCCAGTGTCGGATCACGGTGCTCGATCCCGCGCCCGCTCCTGCGCCGACCGAGATCGCGATGTTCGATGCGGGCGAGCTGGCGGCGGGGGCTCGGCTCGCCTGCCAGGTCGTGCTGCGCGATGCGCTCTCGATCCGCGTCCCGGACGCCGTCTTCGGCGTGAAACGCTGGACCGGTCGCGTGCGCTCGAGCCGCTGCGTCGGAACGCTGCTGAAGGAGATCGTGGCGGAGCTGCCGGCGGGCGAGAAGATCGATTTCCGCGCCGGTGCCTTCGTCCAGATCGTCGCGCCGCCGTACCGCGCCCGCTACCGCGATCTCCCGATCGACGAGGCCTACCACGCCGAATGGGACAAGCTCGACCTCTGGCGTCATTCGGCGGGGACCGACGTCCCCGTCGCGCGCGCCTACTCCCTCGCCAACCATCCGGGCGAGAGCGACTGCGTGATGCTCATCATCCGCCTCGCGATCCCGCCCTCCCGGGCGCCGGAGGGGACGCCGGGGGGCATCGTCTCCTCGTATCTCTACCGGCTCGAGCCCGGCAGCACCTTCGAGATCGCCGGACCCTACGGCGACTTCTTCGCCCGGGAGACCGAGGCCGAGATGATCTTCATCGCGGGCGGCGCCGGCATGGCGCCGATGCGTTCGCTGATCCTCGATCAGCTGCTGCGCGTCCGCACGTCGCGGCCGATGCACTTCTTCTATGGCGCGCGCAGCCGCCGCGAGGTCTTCTACGACGATCTCTTCGATCGCCTCGCGGCCGAGCATCCGAACTTCCGCTGGACGCTGGTGCTCTCCGAGCCCGAGCCGGGCTGGACGGGGGACGTCGGCTTCGTCCACGAGATCCTGCACGCGCGCCACCTCGCCCAGCATCCGGCGCCGGAGCGCTGCGAGTACTATCTCTGTGGCCCGCCCCTGATGGCGCTCGCGACCCAGTCGATGCTGGCGGGTCTAGGCGTACCGAAGGAGAACGTCTTCTTCGACGATTTCGGGGCCTAGCAGCTTCCGGCCGGGTTCGACCGGGTCGTCCTGGTGTCGGGAACGTAGTGTCGGGAATCGAATCACGCGGCATGTAGAAGAGACGAAGCGTGGGAGGAGCGATGGACGGGGCGATGATCTTCGGGGCGACGCTCGTCTGCCTGCTCGTCGCGGCGCTCGCGCTCGCGGTCGGGCTCGTCCGGGGGCGGCCGCTGCTCGGGGGCGGTTGTCGGACGCGACTCGTCGCAGGGGGTCTGCTCCCGGGCTGCGAGGCCTGCCCGAGCCATGGCAACGCGGTCGGTGGTGACGCGACGGACGAGAGAGCAGGAGGACCGGGCCATGCCCAGCGCACGTGACTACATGTCGAGATCGCTCACGGTGCTCTCGCCCGAGCAGGACGTCGTTCGGGCGATGCAGATCCTGGTCGACGCGGGGATCTCGGGGGCGCCCGTCGTCGATGCCCACGGCAATCTGAAGGGTCTGCTGACCCAGCGCGACTGTCTGTCCGCGGCCTTCCGCGCCAGCTATCACGGCGAGACGGCCGGGCGCGTAGCCGACTACATGACCCGCGACGTCGAGACGGTTCCGGCCGACACGCCGCTCGTCGAGCTGATCGAGCGCTTCTACCGCAGCAAGCGCCGCCGCTTCCCCGTGCTCGAGGCGAATCAGCTCGTCGGTCAGATCAGCCGCCGCGACGTGCTGCGCGCCTTTCTCGAGATGATCTGAGGCAGTTCGCACTATTTCTCGCGCCGCGGGGGCGTGCCGGCCGTCCGTGCACGCTCGCTTCGCCGGGATCGCCGGACTCAGTCGGCGAGCGTGTCGAGATGGGCGACGAGCGCGGCGAGCTCGGCGTCGGCCAGCGTGATGGCGAGGCTCTTGTGGCTCTCGCTCTCGGCGAGCAGCTTCGCGATCGATTCGCTCGAATAGCGCTTGCCCTCGAACGAGGCGATCGAGAGCGCGCGGCCGACGGGGGTCTGCGCCTTTCCGTCCACGCCATGGCACGAGGCGCAGCGTTCGGCGTAGAGCGAGGCGCCATCGGCGCGGGCCTCGTTGCAGGCGAGGCCGGCGAGGCCGGCGAGTGCCGAGACGGAGACGAGCAGGCTTTGGCGTCGAGACACGGCTGGATCCTCCTTGCCCGACGAGGGGAGCCCAGTCGGTGCGAGAAATCAAGCCCTCGGCCGCGCTTTCGGTCGAATTCCGCGCTTGCGAACGATCCGGTCGTCTCGGCAGCGTTGCGATCGAGTGTGACAATTCGGCACGCACGCGCGGCGGACTAACGTCGAGAAGTTCCCTGACTGGCATCGGTGTACGAGTTCTGCCAGACTGCAAAGGGGAGGCGAGCGCATGGTGTTCCGGGGCAGTCGGATCCATCGCGATCCCGTCGTCCGCGCGGGTGGTGCGCAGCGTCGCCTGCGCGCGTGCGTCCAGCGCGCGGCGATCGTGGTCGTCCTCGGCGGATGGATCGCGCTCGGGGGCGCGGTGGCGGCCCGGGCCGAGCCGGCGACGGCGCCGGGCGCGGGACGTCTCGGGGATGCCGCGTGTGCGAGCTGTCATGCGGAGAGCGTCGCGGCGTATGCGGAGTCCATCCATGCGCGCGTGATGGGGGAGCAGAGCTCGACGCCGACGCGGGCGGCTCGTGGCTGCGAGGGCTGCCATGGTCCGGGCGAGGAACACGTCCGCAGCGGCGGCAAGGGCGATGGCGGGCCCGGCTGGATCGCCTTCGGGTCGCGCGATCCAGACGTCATCCGACGCGAGAACGAGGCCTGCACGACCTGCCACGCGGGCGGGACCCAGCGGCTCTGGGAAGGCAGCCCACACGAGACGCGCGACGTCGGGTGCGCGAGCTGCCATCAGGTCAAGCAGCCGGCGACGGCGCGTCATCTGCTCGTCGCCGCCGACCAGACGACGATGTGCGGCGAATGCCATCCCGCCGCCCGCGCCCAGCAGCTGCGCAACCGCCACATGCCGACCCGTCCCGGCGTCGCCGGCGGCGGCGGCGAGGGCTTCATGGATTGCGGCTCCTGCCACGATCCGCACGGCACGATCAGCGAAGCCCTGATCTCCGCCCACTCGGTCAACGACAGCTGCTATTCGTGCCACGCCGAGAAGCGCGGCCCCTTCCTCTGGGAGCACGTTCCCGTCAACGAGAATTGCCTGAACTGCCACGAAGCCCATGGCAGCATCCGGCCCGCCATGCTGAAGCTGCCGGCCGCGCGCCTCTGCCAGTCTTGCCATATCGAGACATCGCATCCCTCGCAGAATCGCGGCCCGAGCGACCGCTTCACCGTCGGCCAGAACTGCCAACACTGCCATTCGCGGATCCACGGCAGCAACCATCCGTCCGGGAGCTTCTTCACGCGATGAGCTTCCTCGTTTCCCCGTCGCCGCCTTCGATCCGAGCGAGCCGCATCGCGCTCGCGGATTCGCTCGCCGGCGCTTTGGCGGCGGAGTGCGGACCGCGACTCGCGCTGATCCTCGTGGTCCTGTCGGGCCTCCTCGGTCCGGCAGCGGAGGTGCGAGCCGCCGAGCAGGTGCCGGCCGCCGTTGCCGAGTCCGCTCCCGCGGACGTCGAGGCGAGCGCCGTCCCGAGCGCTCCGTTCCGTTTCCTCGAGCCGCTGCGCGTGTCGGGGGAGATCACGGTCGGCGGCCGCATGAGCTGGGGCGACGATCGCGCGGGCAAGTTCCGGGAGTACCGCGATTTCTCGAACGGCATCCTCGGGCGCTTCGATCTGCTGGTCGAAGACGACGCGGGCGAGCGCTACCTGCGCGCCCGCGGCGCGAACATCGGCTACGACGATCAGCGCTATGCGCTCGAGAGCGGGCGCTACGGCCGCTACCGCTTCGACCTCTTCTTCGAGGAGCTGCCCCACGTCTTCAGCTCGAGCGCCTCGACCCTCTTCCAGCGCCCGACCGGCAACCAGTTCCTGCTGCCCGCAGGCGTCCAGACGCGCATCGCCGGGGCCGCCTCCGCGGCGACCCAGCTCGCGACCGAGCTCGCCGCCGCCCGCCCGATCGATCTCGGCTTCCGCCAGATCGAGGGCGGAACGGGCATCGACTACCAGCTCTCGGATTCGCTGCGCGTCTTCAGCCGCTATCGACTCCGCGACCGCCGCGGTAGCCGGCCCCTCGCGATCCAGTACGGCAGCCCGGGCGGGCGCTTCGACGTCTTCGCCTCGCCCGTCGACGACGATACCCATCAGGTCGACGCCGGTCTCGAGTTCATCTCGGGCCCGCTCGTGCTCGGCCTCGACTATACGAGCTCCTTCTACCGGAACGAATTCCGCAGCGCGAGCGTCGACAACCCCTTCGTCGCCCTCGATGCGGCGAACGCCGCCGCCCGCGGCCGCATCTCGCTCGATCCGGACAACTCCGCCCACAGCTTCTCGACCTTCGGCTCGCTGGTCCTCCCGCTCGCCTTCCCGGCCCGGATCACCGGCAGCCTCGCCTACGGCCTGCGGCTCCAGGACGACGATTTCCTGCCGCATACGATCAACGGCGCGATCGCGAGCCCGCTCGTCGGGGCCTCGGGGCTCGACGGAACGGTGCATACCGTGAACGGCCAGCTGCTCGCGACCGCGCGTCCGCTCGCCGCGCTCAACCTGAAGGCCCGCTACCGGATCAACCGCTTCGACGACGAGACCGATCCGCTGCGCTTCGCGGCCTGGGTCCGCAACGACGACGCGCTGCGGAGCGACGCCGTCCGATCCGTGCGCAACGACTACACGCGCCAGGACGCGGAGATCTCGGGGGACTACCGGATCACGCGCTCGCTGAAGGCGCGCCTCGGCTACGAGCTCGAGGCGTGGGATCGCAGCGACGACCGCCAGGTCCGCCGCCTGGTCGAGCACGGGCCGATGGCCGAGCTCGCCTGGCAGGTCGATCCCCGCGCCTCGCTGCGCATGCGATACGCCTTCGAGGACCGCGAGGGCGACGGCTATCAGACCCTCGCCTTCCTCCGCTCCAAGCTCGGCGCCGCGGATTTCGCCGCCGTCCAGGCCTCGGGCGTCCACGAGCTGAGGTCGCTGCGCCGCTTCGACCAGGCCGACCGGCGGCAGCATCGCCTCGACCTCGGGGCCGATCTCGTTCCCGGCGAGCGGACGGATCTCGCCTTCAACCTCGGTTGGCGCGAGAGCGACTACCACGACTCGAGCCATGGCCTGACGAAGGAGTGGAGCTTCAGCGTCGGCGTCGATGCCTCGCAGCAGCTGCATGCGCGGGCGAAGCTCGGCGCCTGGTATACCTACGAGCAGGCCCGGGCGGATCAGGACCTGCGCTGGCGCCCGCGAACCTTCGCGCCGCCGATCACGCTCGTCGACGACCCGCGCAACGATTGGCGCGGCCGCGACACGAGCCGGTTCCATTCCCTCGGAACCAGCCTCGATCTGGTCGTCCTTCCGGATCGGCTCGATCTCGTGCTCGGATACCAGCTCCATCTCGGCGAGGAGGAGATCCGGGACCGCGCCGTGCCCGGCTTCGTGGGCACGGGCGGCGTGGGCGTTGGGACCGATGGCGGAGCGGCCCTCACGTTCCCGAACATCAAGGAATCGCTGCAGGTCTTCACCGGCGAAGCCCGGCTGCACGTCAGCGAGCAGCTCACGCTGCAGGCCCAGTATCGCTACGAAGACTTCGAGATCCGCGACTTCCGCACGGACGATCTGGGCCCCGCCCGCGGCGGCAACGACGTCTATCTCGGTAACGTCGTGGAGGACTACGAAGCCCACGTCCTCGTCATGGGCGCGAGCGTCCGCTTCTGATCACCGCAAGCTCGGCGCGGAGGGGCCGCGCGGCCATCCTGGATCAGGCCCCTATTGCGCGGATCGCGCCGCGCTCCTGGTCTGGCGAAGGCGCGGCGGCGGCGCCGCCGCCGCCGCGGGTCGCACCCGACTCCGCGCCGCCGCCTCCTTGAATCGCACGTCCAGGTAGGTCGAGCGATAGCCCCGATAGCGCGCGATCAGCTCGGGCTTGCGCCAATCCTCGCCCGTGATCCGGCCGCGACACAGTCGCGCGCCGCAGCCGCAGTCGAATTCGTCGTAGTCGCAGCCGTCGCTCATGGCGTAGTCGAAGGTGATCTCTTCGCCGACGGCGATGTCGCGCATCGCGACGAGCGTGATCTGGCCGCGGATGCCGGCGTTGGGCTCGCAGCTGTGGTTGACCCAGTCGCCCGGGCCGGGCGTCGTCGAGACGAGGAAGGCGTCCTCGTCGACCTGGATCGTGAGTGGCCGAAGGCTGGGGGTCAGCCGTTCGAACTCCTTGCGGGTGATGACGTCTCCGCCGAAGACGACGAGCAGCTGGCCTCGTGGGATCGGCTGCTCGGCGAAGACGGCCCGGCCACCCTTGTCTGCGATCTCCACGCCGCACAGGCCGGGGGCGAGGAACGAATTCAGCATTCAGTTGGCCGTCCGCCGGATCACTTGGGGAGCTCCGGCTCCGCGGAATTTCGGCGGTTTTCTAACTCCGACTCCGAGCGGCGTCAATGGGAAATTCGCGCGAAGGCATCCAGCGGCGCCGGCGCACCCGGCGCCGGCACTGCTCAAGCGGGCCAGTAGCGTTTGCGCAGCTCGGCCTTGCGGAGCTTTCCGGTCGGCAGACGGGGGAGGGTCTCGACGAAATCGACCGAGGTCGGGCATTTGTAGTGGGCGATCCGAGCGCGGGTGAACGCGATCAGCTCGGCCTCGAGCGCCGGGCCGGGCGAGGCCCCCTCGGCGGGGACGATGACGGCCTTCACCTGCTCGCCCATCTCCGGATGGGGGACGCCGATCACGGCGACGTCGGCGACGGAGGGATGCATGACGAGCTCGTTCTCGACCTCCTGCGGATAGATGTTGACGCCGCCGGAGATGATCATGTGGGACGCACGATCGGTGAGGTAGAGGAAGCCCTCGGCGTCGAGGTATCCGATGTCGCCGAGGGAGCTCCAGCCCTTCGGGTTGAAGGCCTCGGCCGTCTTCTTCGGATCGTTGTGGTACTCGAAGCGGACGTCGGACTCGAACCAGATCTGACCGGCCTCGCCGGGGGGCCGTTCGTCGCCCTGCTCGTCGAGGATGTGGAGCTTGCCGAGCAGCGGCTTGCCGACCGAGCCGGGATGGGCGAGCCACTCCTCGGCGCTGATGGCGCAGAAGCCGTTGCCTTCGCTTCCGGCATAATATTCTTCGACGACGTTGCCGAACCAGCCGATCATCTCGCGCTTGACGTCGATCGGGCAGGGCGCGGCCGCGTGGATCGCCTTCTGCAGGCTGGAGACGTCGAAGCGCCGCCGTTCGGCCTCGGGCAGCTTCAGCATGCGCACGAAATGGGTCGGGACGAACTGGGCGTGGGTCACGCGATGGCGCTCGATCAGGGCGAGGGCCTTCGCGGGATCGAAGCGCTCCATCAGGATGACGGTGCCGCCGAGGCGCTGGACGGCGGTCGACCAGCCCATCGGCGCGGCGTGGTAGAGGGGCGCGGGGCAGAGGTAGATCGAGTCGGCGCTGACGCCGTATTTGAACTGGAAGAGCAGCGTCAGGCCGCCCGAGGCCGCGCCGAAGGGCGCGCCGGAGAGCGGGGGCTTGATGCCCTTGGGCCGGCCCGTCGTCCCGGAGGAGTAGAACATGATGGCGCCCTCGGTCTCGTCTTCGAGGGGCTCGGGCGCGTGGCGGGCGAGGGCGTCTTCGTAGGCGGCGAAGCCGGGCGCAGTCCCGTCGAGCATGAGGCGCAGGCCGACGCGGTCCAGATGCCTTCCGAGGCCGCTCGCGATGCCGGCGAGGGCGCTGGAGCTGACGAGCGCGGTCGCTTCGCAATCCTCGACGATGTAGCCGACCTCTTCGGGCTTGAGATGCCAGTTGATCGGGGTCGTGTAGAGGCCGGCGCGCTGGGCGCCCCAGACGATCTCGAAATAACGCGGATGGTTCTCGAGCAGGACGGCGAGATGATCGCCTGGCCGCAGGCCCGCCTCGCGCAGCACGCGGGCGACCTGCTTCGAGCGCCGGTCGAGCTCGCGGTAGGTGATGATCTCGCCGCTCTCGCCCATCACGACGGCGGGCTGGTCGCCGCGCTCTTCGACGTATGCGCCGGGCTCATGACGGGCCATGCTCGGTTCCTCTCTCCTCGGGTGGCTGCGATCTG
>CAZFKD010000129.1:0-9515 GCA_964519695.1 uncultured Spirochaetaceae bacterium | reverse complement strand
GGGTCTGCCCGCCGGCGTACGGGTCGACGCGGTTTCGCTCGCGGCGGACGACGGCCTGCTGCTCTCTTTCGATACGGACGTGAGCCTGCCGGGCGGGCTCACAGTCGCCGACGAGGATCTCGTGCGCTGGGACGGGCGTCGCTTCCGGCTCGCCTTCGACGGCTCTGCGGCGGGGGTCGATCGCGCGCTCGACCTCGATGCGGCGCAGGATCTCGGGGGAGATCATTTCCTGATGTCCTTCGACACGGCGGGCAGCATCGGCCGCCTGGTGTTCCAGGACGAGGACGTGCTGCGCTATGCCGATGGGGTCTGGAGTCTCGAGGTCGACGGGTCGGCACTCGATGCGGACTGGGTCGCGGCGGATCTCGTCGCGGTGCAGGTTCCGGAGCCGGGCGGGATCGCGGTCCTCGTCGTCGGCACGCTCGTCTGCATGGGGCTCGCGCGGCGACGGCAGGAGCGAAACCCGTGACCGGACCGGAAGGCGACGAGAGCTTCGTCCTCTGGATCGACCGCGAGCCATCGCAGCCCGGGCAATTGACCGGGCGGGTCGAGCAGATGCGCAAATCGCTGCGCGTCGCCTTCGGATCGACCAGCGAGCTCGTCCGGTTCCTCGAGCGCGGCATCCTCGAGCCGCGAGCGCCTGCGGCGCATGAGCTCGGCGACGAGGAGCGGGGCGGAAGCTGAGGACTCCGCGTTCCATCCCAGCAGGCGAGGCGCGGCGGCGGCTCGAGACGGGGTACACGAGCGATCCACTCGACCGGCGGCGGCGTTCGACGATGCGAAGCTCGCGCCGCCCAGCGGATTCCGGCCCGCTCCCGCTGTACCGTTCCGCCATGCCGACAGACATCGAGATCGCCCGCTCCGTCACGCCCCGCCCCATCGCGCAGATCGCCGAATCGCTCGGTCTCGGCCCCGAGCAGATCCGTCCCTACGGTCACGACATCGCGAAGATCTCGCCCGCGGTGCTCGCGACGCCGCGGCGCCGCGCGGGGCGCGGGCGGCTCGTGCTCGTCTCGGCGATCACGCCGACGCCGGCGGGCGAGGTCAAGACGACGACGAGCATCGGGCTCGCCCAGGGGCTCGCGCGCATCGGCGAGGCGGCGTGCCTCGCGATCCGCGAGCCCTCGCTCGGTCCCGCGTTCGGCATGAAGGGCGGCGCGACCGGTGGCGGCCGCAGCCAGGTCATTCCGATGGAGCGGATCAACCTCCACTTCACGGGCGATTTCCACGCCGTGACGAGCGCGCACAACCTGCTGGCGGCGCTCATCGACAACCAGCTCTATTTCGGTGATCCGCTCGGCCTCGATCCGCGGCGCATCCTCTGGCGCCGCGTCCTGGACATGAACGACCGCGCGCTGCGGAACCTGGTCGTCGGGCTGGGCGGTCGCTCCCAGGGCGTGCCGCGCGAGACGGGCTTCGACATCACCGTGGCCTCGGAGGTGATGGCGATCCTCTGCCTCGCCGAGAACGAGTCGGATCTGCGCGCCCGCCTCGATCGCATCCTCGTCGGCTTCACCTTCGAGGGCGAGCCGGTCACGGCCGCGCGGCTCGGCGGATCGGGTGCGATGGTCGCGCTGCTGCTCGACGCGCTCTGGCCGAACCTCGTCCAGACGCTCGAGGGTACGCCGGCCCTCGTCCACGGCGGCCCCTTCGCGAACATCGCCCACGGCTGCAGCAGCGTCCTCGCGACGAAAATGGCCCTGCACCTCTCCGACTGGGCCATCACCGAGGCGGGCTTCGGCTTCGATCTCGGCGCCGAGAAGTTCTTCGACATCAAATGCCGCAGCGCGGGCCTCGATCCCGCGGCGGTCGTGCTCGTCGCGACCGTGCGCGCGCTGAAGATGCACGGCGGTGTCGCGCTCGCGGGGCTCTCGGCCGCCGACGCCGCCGCGGTCGAGCGAGGCCTGCCGAACCTCGAGAAGCACGTCGAGAACATCCGGCTCTTCGGCGAGACGCCGATCGTCGCGCTCAATCGCTTCGCGAGCGATACCGACGGCGAGATCGCGGTCGTGCGCCGGCGCTGCGAGCAGCTCGGCGTTCCCTTCGCGGTCACGGACCACCATGTCCGCGGCGGCGAGGGCGCCGAAGCGCTCGCGCGCGCGCTGGTCGCGCACGCCGAGCGGCCGGGCGAGGCGTCGCCGTTCCGGCCTCTTTATCCGCTCGAAGCGACCGTCGAGAACAAGATTCTCGCGGTCGCGCAGCAGATGTACGGCGCGCGCAGCGTCGACTACACGCCTCGCGCGCGCCGCGACCTCGCCGACGTCGAGCGCCTCGGCCATGCGGGCCTCCCCGTCTGCATCGCGAAGACACCGAACTCCCTCAGCGACGATCCGAGCCTGCGCGGCCGGCCGCGCGACTTCGACGTCCGCGTGAGCGGGATCCAGATCAACGCGGGCGCGGGATTCCTCGTCGTGCTGACGGGGGACATCCTGCGCATGCCCGGGCTGCCGAGGCATCCGCGCGCAGAGCAGATCGACGTCGTCGAGGGGCGGATCGTCGGGCTGCAGTGATCGGGGCGAAGGTCAAGGGCTCCGGGCTCGTTCTTCTTCGCGGGCAAGCCGACCAGGAGCCGGCCGGGTTGCCGATGCTCGCGCCCTGCCGCTCTCGGTATGGTATTCGGATCCAGCGAGGGAGCGGGATGGCGACGGCTTTCGATCGGGAGCGAGTCCGGGCGGCATTGGCCCGCGATGGCGAGCGGGTGCTGCGCTATGGCGCGCCCTGCTTCGCGGTCGTGATGGCGATCGAAGCGATCGACCACGGCGCTCGCGGTCTCGATGTCCTGACGGTCTACCACTCGCTCTTCGCTCCGTTTCTCGCCCTGCTCGGCATCTTCGCCTGGCGGCGGCCGGATCGCCTTCGCCCGGTCTGGCCCTGGCTGCTGATCGCCTGGCTCGTCCCCTTCGGCTCGGTCTCGCTGCATTTCGCGAGCGCGCCGCTGATGTCGATGGTGTTCATGTCGATGGGCGTGCTGACGGCGGCGGCGTTGATCATGCCGACGCCCGCGATCGCCGTCGCGCTCCCGCTGACCTGGGCCTCGCAGGCCGGACATGCATTCGCCGTCTTTCCGGATGATCCGTACCGGGCGGCGCTCGTGCCGACGTTCACCCTGGCGGTGGCGCTTCTGCTGCACTGGACGCGTCGAAGCGCGTTGATCCATGCCGAGCGCGAACGCGTGCTCGAGCAGGCGATCCGGATCCAGCAGCAGAAGCTGGCGGAAATCGGGACCCTCGCCGCCGGAATCGCGCACCAGATCAACAATCCGGTCGGAACGATCCTGACCTCGGCCGACTTCGCACTCCTTTCCGAAGACGAGCCGGAGGCGATCCGGATCATGGCCCGGGCGCTCGCGGACATCCGAGCCGAAGCGCTTCGCTGCGGTCGGATCGTGCGCAGCGTGCTGAAGCTCTCGCGCGACGAGGTCGCCGAGCGCTGGAGCTGCGATCCGATCGCCGCGCTCGGCTCCGCATTGCACGCGACGGCCGACTACGGCCGCGAACGCGATGCGAAGGTCGAGACGGTCGTCGATCCGAACCTCGAAGATCGGACCCTGCAAGCAAATCCGATCGAGCTCGAGCAGGTCTTCGTCAACCTGATCCGAAATGCGCTCGAGACGAAGCCTCTTGGCGCATGCGTTCGGGTCGCAGCGCGCTGCGCGGAGGATGCGGCGGGCCTCGCTGGCGGAGGCTCGGTCGAGATCGTCGTCGAAGACGATGGGCCCGGAGTCGCGGCGCAGAATGTCGACGCGATCTTCGAGCCCTTCTTCACGCGCCGGGCCGATGCAGGGGGAATGGGCCTCGGGCTCTCCCTGGCGCGGGAGATCGTCGTCGCGAACGGGGGGCGGATCGAGCTCGACGTCGCGTCCTCGCGTCGCCCGTCGGCGAGCCGACTTTCCGGCGCGCGTTTCGTCGTCCGCCTGCCGCTCGAAGTGGCGCCGGAGGCGGCCCCGAAGCCCCGACTCAGTCCGAACTGAGCCTCTTCATGTCCGCCTGCCGAGCGAGCAGGCGCCAGCTTCCGGCCTGCTCGACCCAGACGTGAATATGCCGCGAGCGGATCCGCATCGCATTGCCGTCGAGTCGGACCTCGACGACGGAATGGCCCGTCGTGACGACGAGGCCGTCGCGGCGGACCTGCTGACCGTCTTCCTTCACGATCCGATCGACCCGGGTCGCGCCGGCGCGGAGGTGGTCGATCAGCCCGCGTTTGTCGAGCGTCGTCCCCTCCGCCGTCAGGTAGAAGAAGTCGTCCGCCAGCAGGGTCTCGAGCGCCGCGGGGTCACCGGTGATCGCCGAACGGAAGCGGGCTTCGGCTTCGTCGATGGAGGCCGCGGTCGAATCGTTCCGAAGGTCCGGGGCCGACGCAAAGCCGAGCAGCGCTGCGATGGCGATCGAGAGAAGCCCAAAGAGCACGGATCGCAGATCGCGTCGCGCAGGCCGGATTCGATCTCGGCGAATCGCAGAAGGTCGTTGGAGCATGAGCGACTGAACCTCCGGATCGATGCGCGCGCCGAGGCGCTCGGATCAGTTCGCTGCCGAAGGATCGCCGTCGCGGACGAACCTGACGAGGAGCTCGTCCGTCTCCGAGCGGAGCTCGAGCCGGTCGGCGTCGATCTCGAAGCGGCGCGCGCGTGTGAGGGCCGAGGTGAAGGCAGCGGCGCGCTCCATCACTTCGGGGGGGCAGGCCATGCGGGTCGAGACCATGCGGGGATCGATCTCGATCGTCGAACCCGTCTCGGTGTACGAAGCCGAGTAGCGGTTGCAGCCGTCGCTGCCGGCGATCCGGCCGTCCTCGAACCGCGCGCTCGCTCCGCGGGCTGCGGGCGAAGCGTTCGGCACCGAGGGCGGATCGGCGGCGGGGAGCGAGGCGAGGGCCCAGGAGGTTCCGTCGAGCATTCGAGCCTCCGAGGTCGCGGTCGTCGTCCGGCAGCCCATCAGCGCCAGCGATCCGACGAGCGCGAGCCAGCCCGCGAGCAAGAGGGGAATCCGGATTCCATTGCGCATACGTTCGCTTCCTTCGGCGTTGGCGCCTGCCGACCGATCCGGCTCGAACGGTAGGGCACGGCTCAGCTCTCCAACTCCTCCTGCCCGTCGACCTCGGCCGTTTCGATGCGCTCGGGCTGCTCCGGCTGGGAGAGAATGAGCTCGACCGCGCGATCGGCGGCATCCTGGAACGGAACCAGCACGAGGTCCGCTCCCGCCGCGACCAGGCTCTCCGCATCGTCGCTCCGGCGGCTCCGGACGGCGATCCGGCCGCCGAAGCCTGCATGGCGGACCGACGCGATCGCCGTCAGCCGGATGTCTTCGTGCGCGAGGCCGGCGTCGTGGTCGGCGACCGCCGAGATCACCCAGGCCGCGCCTCGCAGCGGAAGCGTCGCGACGAACTCGGGATCGGTGATGTCGCCATAGACGGCGTGTCCGCCGCGCGCCTGCCAGTCCCGCACCGCGATGGGATTGAAGTCGACACCGAGGATCCTGAGCCGCTTCTTCTCGAGCCGTCTCGCGATCGCTTCGCCGTATCTTCCCAGGCCGAAGACGACGACGTCGTGGCTCGCCTCGGGCTCGGCCGCTGGGCTGCCATTCTCGCGCGGCGATTCGCGGCGCTCGAGCGGCCGCAGGAGTGGCTCGCAGAGGGCGTAGAGCGGATGCGAGTAGGTGATCATGTAGGTCGATGCGGCGATCGTGATCATTCCGATCAGCGTGACGAGGCCGAGCGCTGGGGCTGCGACGTGTCCGATCGCGACTCCCATGGACATGAAGATGAGGGAGAACTCGCTGATCTGCGCGACGGTCAGGCCGGCCAGGAAGCCCGTGCGCGGGCGATAGCCCATCACGACCATGATCGCGATGACGATCAGGGGATTCCCGACCAGGACGAATCCCGAGAGGACCGTCGCTGCGAACAGGCCGGCCCCGACGTGCTCCAGCTCGAGGTTCGCGCCGAGCACGATGAAGAAGAAGAGCAGCAGAAAATCCCGCAGCGGAGCGAGCCGCGCCGCGAGCGCCTCGCGATAATGCGTCGAAGCGAGCGAGACGCCCGCGAGCAGCCCGCCGAGCTCCTTTCCGAAGCCGAGTCGGTCCCCGATTGCGGCGAACGTTGCGGCCTGCGCGATCGCGAACAGGATCAAAAGCTCCGGCGTGTTCGCCAGCCAGCGGGTCAGGGGCGTCGCGAGGAAACGGACGAAGAGAAAGACGAACAGGATCATCGCCGTACCGGAAACGAAGATTTCGAGCACGTCCCGTGCCGGGGCATCGGAATGCGCTCCGACGCCGATTGCCGAGAGCACGATCATGGCCAGAACGACGACGATGTCCTGCACGATCAGGAAGCCCAGCGCGATCTGTCCGTGCAGGGAGTCGATCTCGCGCTTGTCCGAGAGCAGCTTGACGATGATGATCGTGCTCGAAAACGTCAGCGCGACGGCGACGTATGCGCTGGTCACCGCATCGAGCCCGAGCCCGCGGCAGATCAGGAATCCGATGCCCGAAGTGAAGAAGACCTGCCCGAGACCCGTGCAGAGCGAGACGACGCCGAGGGAGCGGATCAGCTTGACGTCGAGCTTCAGCCCGACGAGAAAGAGCAGCAGCGCGATCCCGAGCTCGGACAGGACCGCCAGGCGATCGCTGGAGCGAACGATCGATAGGCCGGACGGGCCGGCGAGAATGCCGACCGCGATGAAGCTGACGATCAGGGGCTGGCGAAGCAGGTGTCCGACGAATCCGACCAGGGCGGCCAGCGCGAGCAGCAGCGAGACCTCGGCGAAGAGGGATTCGCCGAGCAGGGCGTGCAGTGCGGAAAAATCGGACATTCGAGCGGGAAGATAACGTCGCGAACGGAGAACGGGGAAGCCGAGCGCGATCGCCGACCCGTTCGGACGCGACGTGGAGCTCGATTGCCTCCGAGCGGAGCTCGATCGCGCTCATCGAGCTGACTGCGAATCACGCCTCGACGTCTCGCCAGTAGGCGTCGATCCGGTCCTGGATCGCCTCGAGCACGGCTTCGTTGCGCTCGGGCTCGAACAGGTGCCGGAATCGCTGTTGCAGTCTCAGATAAGCCTCGACCGGCTCTCTCCGGCGGGGCCGCTTCGTATGGACGACGCGTCCGTCGCGATATTCCTTGAGCGGCCAGGCGCCGGTGCGCACCGCCATGCGGCCGACCTCGACCATGTCCTTCGCCGCGAATCCCCAACCCGTCGGGCAGGGAGCCAGCGCGAGCACGAGCTTCGGGCCGCGGATGCCTCGAGCGGCCTCGATCTTGCGCGCGAGGTCGAGCGGCTCGGTCCCGATCACGGTCGCGGCGTAGGCGGGCCCGTTGGCGACCCAGAGCTGGAACAGGTCCTTCCGATGGCCGGTCGCGCCGGCCGGGCCGGGATCCGTGGCGGTGCGGGCGCCGTGGGGTGTCGTGGCCGAAGACTGCTGGCCGGTATTCCCGTAGCCCTCGTTGTCGTAGCAGAGGTAGAGGAAGTCGAGTCCCCGATCGATGGCGCCCGAGGTCGAGGAGAGGCCGATCCCGGCCGCGGCGCCGTCGCCGCTCAGCACGACGACGTCGAGATCCTCCTCGCGCGGCAGTCTGTTCTTCGCGATCAGGATGTCGAGCGCGTCGCGGATGCCCTGGGCGCCGGCCGGCGCCGAGGCCATCGAGGTGTAGAGCCATGATCCGCGGAAGGGCGTGAACGGGTAGACGGAGAGCAGCGTCATGCAGCCCGCGGCGTTGACGAACACGGTCTTGGATCCGAGGACGTCGTAGACCTGGTGCACCGCCTGCAGTCCGCCGCAGCCGGCACACATCGCGGTCCCGCCGCCGAGCAGCTGGTTCGAGGGCAGGTCCTGGATTCGGGCGAAGGTGGATTCCGTCATCGGCTCTCCGTCATCGACTCTCGGGCGTCGTCTCGGCGCGTTCCGCGCTCGCGACTTCCTGCAGCTTCCGCATCCCGCGCAGCTCGGCCTCCGTGTAGAGGAGCCTGGGCGCAGGCGTTCGGCCCGTTTGCGCCGCTTCGCGCGCGATCTCGACCATCGCGTACAGCTCGGAAGCCGCGATGTCGCGGCCGCCGAGGCCGCCGATGAAGGAGGCGAGGATCGGCGGGTCCGGCATGCCAGCGAGGGCGGCGGCGACTTCGCCATGCAGGACGCCGCCGAACCCCGTCGACAGGTTCTGGTCGACGACGACGACCGCTCGCCGGCCGGCGAGGGCCTGCCGGAGCGCCGTGTCGGGCAGGGGGCGCAGGAGACGGGGGCGGACGAGTCCGACCGATTGCCCTGCGGCGCGCAGTCGGTCGACGGCGTCCCTGGCCTTGCTCGCGAAGGATCCCAGCATGACGAAGACGACCTCGGCGTCCTCGCTCGCGTAGGTCTCGACGGCCGTGTAGCGGCGGCCGAAGCGGTCGGCGAAGTCTGCGGCGGCTTCGTCGAAGACGTCGATGGCCCGGCGCGCGGCGAGGTGCATCTCGTAGCGGAAGTACGAGTAGGGCCCGCCGCCGAGCACGGCCACCGCTCGACTCGACGGCCGGCTCGCCCGGAAGCCGTGATCGCCGAACTCGAACGGCGGCAGGAAGGCGGCCGCCGAGGCGGCGTCGGGAAGCGTGACGGGCTCGCGGGTGAACGAGAGGTGGAAGCCGTCCTGGTTCACGATCGCGGGCAGTCGCACGCGCTCGTCTTCCGCGATCCGGTAGGCGAGCAGCGTGAGGTCGAGCACCTCCTGGACGCTGCCGGCATGGAGCTGCAGGAAGCCGCTGTCGCGGGCGGCGAGCACGTCGTTGTGGTCGGGCTCGAGCGTGATGGGCGAGGCGAGGCCGCGCGAGACGTTGACCAGCACGAAGGGCGCGCGCCAACCGGCGACGGTGTAGAGCATCTCCATTGCGTAGAGCAGCCCCTGGCTCGAGCTGGCGGTGAAGACGCGCACGCCGGTGCTGGCGGCGGCGCCCGCTGCGGTGACCATGCTGTGCTCGGATTCGAGCGTGACGAGGCGCGCGTCGAGCTCGCCGCTCGCGATCCACTGCGCGAGCGTCTCGATGATCTCCGTCTGGGGCGTGATCGGAAACGCCGGTACGTAGTCGACCCGGGCGAGCCGCGCGCCCCAGGCGGCGGCCGCGTTGCCGGTGAGCAGCGCGCGACTCATCGCTCTCCCTCCGCCCGGGCGGCTTCGCGCTCGGGCACCGATGCGATCGCATGGGACGGGCAGACCGCGGCGCAGACCATGCAGCCCTTGCAATGATCGAGGTCGATCGCGGGGCCGCCATCCGTTCCGACGGCGATGGCGCTGTCCGGGCAGAGCGGCGCGCAGATCCAGGTGCAGCGGTTGCACCGCTCTCGATCGACGACGGGCCGAACGGTCCGCCAGAGCCCCGTGCGAACCTGCACGCTCGTCGCCGCGGCCTGGATGTTCGGAGCGGCGCGCCGGGCCGGATCGGCGGGCAGCTCGATCCAGGCCGGCCGCTCGTCGACCGAGGTCGTCGATTCGGGCCCTTCTTCGACGAGGCCCTCCCGGTCGGCGAACGCCTGCCAGGTTGCGCGCGCCTGTCGCCG
>CAZFKD010000128.1:6029-9530 GCA_964519695.1 uncultured Spirochaetaceae bacterium | reverse complement strand
AAGGGCCCGGGAGCCGGAATCTCGATCCCCGGCGCCGCCATCGCCGCCGCGGGCGCGATCTCAGCTCGGCGCAGGGGCAGCTCCGGGCCTTCGAGCCGCGCGAGTCGCCCGACCCAGAATGCCTCGGCCCGGGTCGCAGGCGCGCCCAGCGCCTCGATCGCCGCCGACTGCGCATCGTCCAGGAGATCGAGACACGCCCCGACACCGAGGGCGAGGCGCTCGGCGAGATCCGTCGGTGCGACCGGCATCCCCTTCGGACAGGTCAGCTCGACGAGACGCAGCGCCGTGTCGTCGCCGCATGCCACGACCACGCCCTCGGCGTCCAGAGCGAGGATCTGCCCGGCGACCGCACCGAAGCCGCCGAGCGCTTCAGCGTCCACTTCTTCGGCCCGACGAACGAGCAGCAGACGCCCCTGATGCCAGAGCCGCGCGCTCGCGAAGGCGTTCTCGTAGCTCCCGAAATCGAGCGCGCGGACGGAGCGCGCGAGCGTGTCGGCCGGCCGGCGCCAGTCGAGGATCGACGCGAGCGCCGGGCGATCGTGGCGTGCGAAATAGCTCCGCTGGCCGAGATCCTGCGGACGCTTTTCGAGCCGGCCCTCCCGGATCCGGTCGACGAGCTCGCCGAAGGCGTCGATCGCGGCCTCGTAGCAGCGCGTGTTCAGCGTGAGCGACGTATCGTCGGGCGCGATCTCGAACAGACGCTGGACGTAGATGTCGCCCTCGTCGGCGCCGAGGGTCATCTCGTGGAACGTGATGCCGTATCCGGTCTCGCCCTCGAGCAGCGCCCAGGCCGGCGTATACATCCCCGCATAACGCGGCAGCGGACCGTCGTGGAAGTTGATCGCGGCCGCTTTCGGGAGGGCGAGGATCTCCTCGCCGATCATCGCGAGGTTCGTGATGCTGAGAAAATAGTCGTGGTCGATCGCGCGCAGCCGCTCGGCGAGGTCCTTGCCCGGGGCGAAGGTCGGGATGCCGTGTGCGACCGCCCAGCCGGCGATGCGCGGCTCCGCCGAGACCACGGCCCGCAGGTCGAGCCCCTTTTCGAGCAGGATCTCCGCGCACTGGATGGCCAGGGATTCGGAGCCGATCAGGACGCAGCGGGGGGTCGATCGCTCCAAGGTCTTCGTGCTCCCATCCATCGCCTGCGCCCCTCGCTCCTGCGTCGTCGGCCGCTGTTCAGCCAGGTCGCCCACGATCGGTCCGGCCCGACACGACGCACTGATGCCTAATCGCAACACCCAGCTCGGCAGCTCATCGAACGCCGTCCGGCTTCGCTTGATCCGTTTCCCGGGCTTCCGCGGGCCGCGGGCCCGCGCAGCCCTGAAGGAGTCGCCGGCCGGGGCCCAAAGGTGGCAGACTGCCCGCCGACTGCGCCGCACCGAATTGCCGCACGCGCACACGGCCCCTGCCGATCACTCGCCGACGGGTCGATATCCGTGGGAGAAGGGGGTGCAGTCCAGCACAGCTTACCCGGCGCATGCCGGAGGCGGTACCGTGCGCCCGCGACGCGGGCACTCCCCGGGCACGCGCGGCGATGAAGACCTCAATCCGCCGCAGCCTGCCACCGATCGGGGGAACGCGCGCAGCGGTGTGCGCGGCGCGCGGGCGCGCGATCTGTGCCGCGGAGTGAACACGTGAGAATCCTGCACAGCCTCCGCGATCCGGGCAGTCGCTTCTCGGTCGCGCACCAGATGCGTACCCGCCGCTTCGCGTTCTTTCGCGAGTGGGTCGCCCCCCTGCCCCGGCCGATCCGGATCCTGGATGTCGGAGGCACCGAGGGCTATTGGGAGCGCATGGGCTTCGTCGACCCCGCGGAGGTCGAGCTCACGATCGTCAACCTCGCCCCGCCCGTCCCGGCAAGGCCGAACGTCCGCACCCTGGCTGGCGACGCCTGTGCGATGCCGGAGTTCGCCGACGCGGCCTTCGACGTCGCCTTCTCGAACTCGGTCATCGAGCACGTCGGGGACTACGCCCGTCAACGGGCGATGGCCTCGGAGATCCAGCGCATCGGCAAGCGCTATTTCGTGCAGACGCCGAGCCGGTCGTTCCCGATCGAGCCCCACTTCATGTTTCCCTTCTTCCAGCACCTCCCCCTCGCCTGGAAGGCCTGGCTGCTGATGCATCTCGATCTGACGTTCGGCGGCAAGCTGCCGACCCGCGACGCCGCGATCGCGACGGCGCGCTCCGTCGAGCTGCTCGGCGAGACCGAGTTCACGCGCTTGTTTCCCGGAGCCGGGCTCTACCGGGAGAAGCTCGCGGGGCTGACGAAGTCGTTCATCGTCTACGGGAGCCGCTACGAGGACGAAGCGGATCCGGCGTCGCCCCGACCGGGCGCGCGGGAGCGCACGGCTTGACGGGGCGCGATTCGAAGCGGATTCGCAAGGTGCTCGCCGTCGCGAGCGGCGGGGGCCACTGGGTCCAGCTGCGGCGCGTGATCCCGGCCCTCGAAGGACATCGCGTGGTCTACCTGACGATCCATCCGACCTATCGGACCGACGTTCCGGACGCGAAGGTCCACGTCGTGAACGACGCCACGCGCTGGGACCGGATCGGCTCGCTGCGGATGGCCCTGCGGATCCTCTGGATCGTGCTGCGCGAACGACCGGACGTCGTCCTCTCGACCGGTGCCGCGCCGGGCTTCTTCGCGATCCTCTTCGGCCGCTTCCTGGGCGCGCGGACGATCTGGCTCGACAGCATCGCGAACGTCGAAGGCGTCTCGATGTCGGGCCGGATGGTGCGCCGATACGCGGATCTCTGGCTGACCCAGTGGCCCCATCTCGCGGAGCCCGACGGGCCCGAGTGCGCAGGACGGGTATTTTGATCTTCGTCACCGTCGGCGCGCAGATGCCCTTCGATCGCCTCGTCGGCTGGGTCGACGACTGGGCGCGCTCGGGCGATCGCGACGACGTGGTCGCCCAGATCGGCCCGACGGACCTCGTCCCGCAGCGCCTGCGCGTGCTGCCCTTCCTCGATCCGCCGGAGTTCCGGCGCACGATGGAAGCCGCCGACGTGATCGTCTCCCACGCCGGCATGGGCACGATCCTGACCGCCCTCGAGCTCGGCAAGCCGATCCTCGTCGTGCCGCGGCTCGGCAGCCGGGGCGAGACCCGCAACGACCACCAGGTCGCGACCGCCGATCGCTTCGCCGCCGACGGCCTCGTCCAGGTCGCCCATTCGCCCGAAGAGCTCGCGCTCCGGCTGCGCGAGCTCGAGCAGGGGACGGCCTCCCGGGCCCGCATCTCGAGCCGCGCCGACGACGCCCTGCTCGCCCGCATCCGCGCCTTCGTCGACGGGGCGCCCAGGAGTCCGCGATGATCTCGATCATCGTCCCCGCCCACGACGAGGCCAACGTCATCGAGCGTTGCCTGCGCAGCATGACGACGGGCGCCCGGCCCGGCGAGCTCGAGATCCTGGTCGTCTGCAACGGCTGCAGCGACGACACCGCCGCGATCGCCGCGGCCTTCGGCCCGCCCGTCCGCGTGCTCGACTGCCCCGTCGCTT
>CAZFKD010000128.1:0-6019 GCA_964519695.1 uncultured Spirochaetaceae bacterium | reverse complement strand
CGGCCACTCGACGGCCAGCGGCTATCCGCGCTTCTTCGTCGACGCCGACATCGAGCTCCCGATCGACTCCATCCGCCGCGTCGCCGACGTCCTCCGCGGCGGCGAGATCCACGGGGCGGCGCCGCGCATCCGGGTCGATCTGGCCCGGGCGAGCTGGCCCGTCCGCGCCTACTACGACATCTGGCTCCGGACGCCCTACGTCGCCGAAGGCATGCTCGGCTCCGGCGTCTATGCGATCAGCGAGGAAGGCGCCCGCCGCTTCGATCGGTTCCCCGACATCATCTCCGACGACGGCTTCGTCCGACTCCTGTTCCAGCCGAACGAGCGGCAATCCGTCGACGGCAGCCATTTCGTGATGACGCCGCCGCGCACGCTCCGCAGCCAGATCCACATCAACGTGCGCCGGCGCGCCGGACGCTTCGAGATGGCTGCGCTCCATCCCGGCGAGACCCGCGCGGAGGCGGCAACCCAGCGCTTCGCGGTCGCGCGGCTGGCTGCCGATCCCCGCCGTTGGCCGGGACTCGTCGTCTACGCCTTCGCCAAGGCCGCGAGCGTCGTCCTGTACCGCTGGAAGGCGCTGCGCGGGCGCCACAAGGAGTGGAATCGCGACGATTCCTCGCGCGCCCCGGCCGGGGGCTGATCAGCGCCGAGCCGGCCCGAGCGGGGCCGCTTCCGTCGCCGCCCGGAAGAGCGCCTCGAGTCGATCGACCTCGGTCGCGACGAAATGCCGCTCCCGCACCCGCGCGGCACCGCACCGCCCCTTCGCCGCGAGCGTCTCGGGATCGGCGGCGAGGACCGCAGCGAGAGCCTGCGCGAGCGCCTCGACGTCGCCGCTCGGCACCAGCCAGCCGGTCTCCGAATCGACGAGCTCGGGAATCCCGGCGATGTAGGTGCTCAGCACGGGCCGCTGCATCGCGAGCGCTTCCATGAGGACGACCGGCAGCCCCTCGGCGAAGCTGGCGAGCACCATGCAACAGGCGCCTCGCAGCAGGCGCCGGACCTCGGCCTCCGCGATCCAGCCGGTGATCGTGACGCGTTCGGCGAGGCGCAGATCCGCGATCCGCGCCTCGATCATCGCTCGCATCTCCCCGTCGCCGGCGAGCACGAGGCGCGCCCGCGGATCGCGATCGGCGACGCGCGCGAAGGCCTCGAGCAGGAGCAGCTGGCCCTTCTGCGCACACAACCGTCCGACGCAGACGAAGATCCGCTCGGATCCCGACTCGATCGGCGTCGCTTCGAAGAAGGACTCGTCGACCGTACAGCGCACGACGTGGATCTTGCGCCAGTCGTCGAGGGCGACCCAGCGGCGCAGCTGCGCGCCGGTGTAGGCGCTGATCGCGACCGTGAAGCGCGAGTCGGCGACCTTGCTCGCGAGCTCGAATCCGCGGGGATCGTCGAACTCGTCGGGGCCGTGCACCGTCATGCTGAAGCCCGGCCCGCCGAGGCGCTGCATGATCTGCGCGACGCTGACGCCGTTGCGTGCGAAATGGACGTGGACGTGTTCGACGCGAGCGGCCCGCAGGCGTTCGAGGAAGGCCGTCGCCTCGACGAGATAGGCGAGTCGCTGGACGAGCCCGGGCCCCGGCCGGAACGCCGAGCGCACGATCTGCCAGAGCTCCCCGGCGATCGCGAACGGCTGCCTCGCCGCTGCGCGCAGGAAGGCGAGCGCCACGGTCGCGGGCGCGAAGTCGAAGAACGTCTCGGTCCGGTCGCGCTCGGCCCGGTCCGCGGGGTCCGCGATGCCGGAATCCGCCGGTCGCACGGAGAGGCGGAGGATCTCGTGGCCCCGGGCCTCGAGTCCCTGGATCTCGCGGCGGATGAAGGTGTGGCTCACCTTCGGATATTGCCCGGTCAGATAGGCGATCTTCATGAGGCGGCCCGCAGTGCGCCGTGCGGCAGGCGCTCGGCGATCTCGGGGATCGAGGCGATCGCGACCTCCGGATCCGCTTTCAGCCGGCGGACGAAGGCGCTCAGCCAGGCGAGCTTTTCGGGGCGATCGCAGCAGGCATGGTGGAGCATGACGCCGACGATCGGAAGGCGCCGCCGGCAACGCTCGAATTCCTGCCAGAGCCGTTCGTCGTCCTTGTCGATCCGATGGCCCGCGGCGTCCTTGGCTTCGTCCACGTCGATGCAGACCGAGAGCTCGATCAGCCCGGACGCGGCGACCCGGCCGCCGTGGTACGAAACCCGCTTGCCGAGGAAAGCGACCCGGCCGAGCCGTGCGCCGATCCCGTAGTAGACCTGCGAGAGCGGATCCGACTGGACCCCCGCCGAGAGCATTCGGAATCCCGCGGCCTCGAGCGCGAGGATCGTCGCGTCGTCGTATTTGTGGCAGGGCGGCGTGAAGAGCGTCGGGTCGAAGGCCGGCCCCAGCCAATCTTCGAGCTTTCGCCGCCCGGCTTCGATCTCGCGCTGCTGCTCGGCGAGCGGACGGCCTCCGGCGAACTCGCTGTAGACCCGCTCGCCGCCCAGCACCTGCTCGTGGCGATTCCCGTGCTGATTGAGGTGGACCAGGCCGGGATGGCGCAGCTTCGTCGCCTGCAGCGCCTCGGCCGCCTCGCGGTCGAGAAAGGCCGGCACGACCTGATAGCTGCAGGGCACGCCCTCTGCGATGAGCAGCGCCATCACGTCCCGGAGCGCCGGCGTCATCTGGCCGACGTCGTCGTCGCGAAAGAAGACCGTGGTGGACTTCATCGAAAACACGGCCCCCCATCGCCGTCCCATCGGTCCGGCCCGTTCTCCACTGGAGCCCCGCTCGCCGGGCGCTCGAGTATGATACGCGCCCCGCCGAAGGAGCCCGCATGGCAATCGAAATCGTTCCGTACGCGCCCGAGCACGTCGACGGGATCGTCGCGCTCAATCGGCGTATTCGAGCGGGTGGCTCCAGCGTGGGCTGGTACGAGCGCTGCGAAGACGAGTGGCTGCCGCGCCGGCCTGGAGTCGCCGTCTGGCGCGAGCATTTCGTCGCCATCGAGAACGGGGCCGAGATCCGCGGTGCGTATGCGCTCAAGCACCAGCCCTGGTGGATCAAGGATCGTTTCGTGACGGTCACCGATTGGCAGGGCCCGGTCTCCGAGGGCGTCGTCGAGACGCGCTATGCCCCCCTCGGACTGCGCTTCTTCCGCGACATGCTGAAGCGCCAGCCGCTCCTCTACAGCTGGGGCCACGGCGGCGAAGAGGCGCGCATGCTCCAGCTGCTGCGCTCGATGAAATGGCATTTCCATGCGACGCCCTTCTGCCTGCGCGTCGTCCGGCCCCTGCCCTTCCTGCGAAAGAGCACGTATCTCCGGAGCACCGCCGGGCGTCGCCTGGCCCTCGACCTGCTCGCCTTCAGCGGAGTCGGCTGGCTCGCGCTGAAGGGGCTGTTCGCCGCGCTCTCGCTGCGGGGGTCGGCGATCGGGCGACCGGCACGGCGCGCGCTCGAGGTTTCGGACTTCGAGGTCTTCGGCCCCTGGGCCGACGCCGTCTGGGAAGAGTGCGTGCCGGCCTACCAGGCAATCGGGCTTCGAGATGCCGACACGATGAACGCGCTGCTGCCGCAGGGAAGCTGGCCGCCCGGCATCCGCCTGCGCGTCGAGCAGGGCGGGCGAACGCTCGGCTGGGTCGTCGTCATGGACCGGAAGCTTCGAAACGATCCGCGCTTCGGCAGCCTGCGGGTCGGCAGCGTGATCGACTGCCTCGCGCTTCCCGAGCACGCGAGCGCCGTGATCCGGGCGGCGACGGATTTCCTGCTCGCCCGCGGCGTCGACCTGATCGGCTCGAACCAGGCACATCCCGACTGGGTCCGCGCGTTCGAGGCGAACGGCTTCCTCAGCCTGCCGAACCGACGTTATTTCGCGATCTCGCCGGGGCTCAACGAGGCGCTCTCGCCGATCGAGAGCGTCTCCCGGGGGCTCCACCTCACGAATCTCGACGGACACGGCCCTCACGGCTTCTGAGTCGAGCTCGCTCGCGTCTGCGCGTCAGTGGGCACCGCGCGCGAAGACGACCGCCGGCACCGTCTGTGCCAGGATGCGCGCGTCGAGCGTCAGCGACCAGGAGTCGATGTACTGCAGGTCGAGCTTGACCCATTCCTGGAAGCCGATCTCGTTCCGGCCACTGACCTGCCAGATGCAGGTGATCCCCGGGCGCATCGAGAGCCGGCGACGCTCCGAGATCTCGTAGTGGACGACCTCCTCGGGCACCGGAGGCCGTGGGCCGACGAGACTCATGTCGCCCATCAGCACGTTCCAGAACTGCGGCAGCTCATCGAGGCTGTAGCGGCGCAGGAAGGCGCCGACACGCGTGATGCGCGGGTCGCAGCGCGCCTTGAAGACGGGACCGTCCATCTCGTTGAGCGCCATCACCTCGACCTTGCGGGCCTCGGCATCGACGCACATCGTCCGCAGCTTCACCATCTGGAAGCGGCGCCCGTACAGCCCGCAGCGGGTCTGGCGGAAGAAGACGGGTCCGCCGTCCTCCCGCCAGATCAAGAGCGCGGCGACGGCGATCAGCGGTGCGCTGACGATCAGCGCGCACGCAGCGCCGACGAGATCGATCGTGCGCTTCACGCCGAGCAGCAGCGAGTTGTGGTGGACCGCGGCGAACTCGAGCGACGGACGTTGACCGAAGCGGCCGATGTTCGGGGTCGGAAGGAAGTCCCCGAAGAGATCGGGAAGGAGCGTCAACGGCACGCCCGCGCTGCTGCAGGCCGAGAGGACCGGCGCGATCGAGCCGAGCATCGAGCGGGGACAGGCGACGACGACGCGGTCGACGACCATCTCGCCGAGCAGCGTCGCCATCTGCTCGATCCGGAAGAGCTTGGCGTTGAAGAGACTCGGATCGACCGGCGTGTCGACGGCGTCGACGAAGCCGAGGACCCGCAATCCCCACGAAGGATGGGAATCGATGCTGCGCTTGATCTGGGCCGCGCGGTCACCGCTGCCGACGATCAGGATGTTGCGCGTGTTGCGACCGAAGCGACGCGCGGTCTTCAGCAGGCCGTAGAGCAGGAAGCGCGTGCCGGCGAGGGCCAGTCCCTGGGCGGCGGCGCAGACGAAGGGGAACGAACGATCGAGCGGGACCTTCGTCGCGAAGGCGACGGCGCCGAGGACGGTGGAGGTAACGACGCCCGACACCACGAGACGGCGCGCGACGTCCCAGAAGCCCAGCGTGCGGGCCGACTGGTAGACCTCGAGCTGTTGGAAGGTGAATGGCCAGATGAAGGATCCGGTCAGCGCCACGATCAGCATCGCGGAGCCGCCCTGCTCGAAGGGATCGGCGAGTCCGCTCACCTGCGGCCAGTGGAGCAGCAGTAGGCAGATCACCGCGCTCAACAAGACGTCGAGCGACATGACCAGCGACGCTGTGATCGTCCCGTGGTTCCGCAGCATCCGAACTTTCCTGCCCCAGTCGCGGGCCGTCCCGCGACATTCCGCCTGGCTCATCCCGAACTCGGGCGTTTCACCGAGACGCAATTGAGAGCGCCTGACCCGGCCGAGCGCCCTTCCGATCCACTGGGGGTGTGCCCGATCACCCTCAAAAGGGGATGTGCACGTGACCGATTATACGCTGATCGACTGATCCGGGGTCAGAATCATCCTGGTTTTTGTTTGAGGGGCGGCGGGTTGGCGAAAGGGCTTCTCCGGAGAGCGGATCTCGTCGATTCTCCCTCGTCCCGCCGGTCCCGGGAATCGGCGAGACCGGCCGTGCAACCGCTTGCACACCCCGTCCCTCCGATTCGCAGCTCTGCCCCGAAACCCGGCGAAAAGGCACCCACTCATCGTCGCGAGTCCCGCGCCACTCAATCCCGATTGCGAGCCTCGTCGCAAGAATCCGATCTCGAGGCTGGGATCGAAGATCCGTCAACCGACCTCGGGGGATTGCCGAAGCAGGCAGGGGCCCGCGGTCCTGCCGGGAGGCCCGGTGCTAACGTACGCGCTCTTGGAGATTCCGCGATGACTGATCAGGCCCTCTGGCTCGTGACTGGCGGCGCCGGCTTCATCGGCTCCAACTTCGTGCGGCACATGCTCGCGGCCCG
>CAZFKD010000127.1:0-9599 GCA_964519695.1 uncultured Spirochaetaceae bacterium | reverse complement strand
CGGCCGGCGCCTCGCGCATCCCGAAGACGGCCGGGACGAACGCAAGATGCTCGTCGAGCGGATCGCCGGCGACGACCGCCCGATCTCGATCGATGGAAGCCCGGCCCGGCCCTTGATCGGCGGCGTTCCCGGCGGCAGCAGTGCGCTCTTCGGCGCCGCGCTGCTGCGCCCCTCGCCCGAGGACTTCCTGCCGGGGCGCCACTATGGCGATCGCATTCCCCGGACGATCTGGGAATGGCCGTTCCAGTATGCCGATCTCGCGGATGACTTCGAGCGCGCCGAGGATCTCTTCGGCTTGAGCGGCGATGCCGAAGCGCGGCCGCCGCATCTCGCGCCGCGCGGCCGCGCCTACCCCGCGCCCAGTCCCCCGCTCGACCCGTTCAACGCCTCGCTCGCCGACGCCTGGTCCGCGCGCGGGCTCGCGCCCTTCCGGCTCCCGCTCGCGATCGATTTCGAGCGCTGCCTGCGTTGTCCGGCCTGCCCCGGCTTCCTCTGTCCGAACGGCGCACGCGCATCGACCGACGCGCTGCTGCGCAGACCGCGTCCCGATCGCGGGTCCATCGAGGTCTGGGAGGGCCACGAAGTCCTCCAGATCCTCCCCGGCGCGGGCCCCCTGCATACGCTGCGCGTCCGGGATCGCGCGACCGGGCGCGTCTGCGAGATCCGGACCGAGCGCGTGCTCCTGGCCGCGGGCGCGCTCGGAACGCCCGTGCTGCTCGAACGCTCCGGCCTCGGCGGGTCGAGCGATCAGCTCGGCCGCAACCACATGTGCCATCTCGGCGCCCTCGCGGTCGCCGTGCATCCGCGCTCGATCGGCGCCGATCGCGTCTTCCTGAAACGTCTCGGGCTCTCGGACTACTACCTCGGGACGCCGGGTCGCCCCGAAAAGCTCGGATCGGCGCAGACGATTCCCGTCCCCGGCCCCCTCTCGCTGCGCGAGCAAGCGCGGCTTCCGATCCCGATGCGTCTCGCCCGCGCGCTCCAGGCGCGAACGCTGCTCGTCGCCGGCTATGTCGAAGATCTGCCCCAGGCTTCGAACCGCGTGCGGGCCGGCGACGGCGGGCGCCTGCAACTCGAGCGCCGCTTCGCGCCGTACGACGTCGAGCGCGCCCGCCGGCTCGCGAAGGCGCTCGCGAAGACGATGCGCGGCACCGGCGCGAGTCTCGTCGTCCCCTGGGTCGCCGCCAGAGACCGCGAGCATCTCGCCCACCAGGTCGGCACCTGCCGCGCCGGCGACGATCCGAAGAGCTCCGTCGTCGACGGCTTCGGACGCCTGCACGATCACGACGGCATCTGGGTCGTCGACGGCAGCGTCTTCCCGACCTCGCTCGGTGTCGGCCCGGCCCTCACGATCGCTGCCCAGGCCCTGCGCGTCGCGCGCCGGATCCTGGCCGGCTGAACCGGCCGAGCGCACGGCCGACTTCCCAGGCGATGGTTCAGCCGGCTCCCCGGCGGCTTCTCGGCCGACTTCGCGTCGGCCTTCTCATCCGGCCGCGTCGGCGCCGAGCCCGAGGCGGCGCCCTGCCCGCGCGAGCCAGCGTTTCGACTCGACGTGTCGCACGGTCTGCGCGTAATCGTCGACCAGCTTGCGGGTCTCCGAGGGCCAGTCACAGGTCTGCGCAAAGCGCCGCGCCCGGGCGGCGAAGCGGGCGCGTACGCCGTCGTCCTCGAGGATCCCGCGAATGGCGTCGGCGAAGCGCTGGCCATCCCGGGGATCCGCGAGCGCACCGTTCTCGCCGGGCAGCACCAGATCCGGGATCCCGCCGCCCGGCGCCGCCACGACTGGCAGCCCCGAGCTCATCGCCTCGAGCACGACGAATCCGAGCGTCTCCGTCATCGACGGCATCACGAAGAGATCGGCGCTGGCGAAGGCCGTCGCGAGTTCCTGACCGCGCAGGAAGCCGAGAAAGCGGGCCGGAGTCCCGGCGAACCGCCGCTCGAGATCGCCGCGGGCCGGCCCGTCGCCGACGATCGCGAGGCGGCAATCGGGCAGGGCCTCGAGCACGGGCGCGAGCGCATCGAGCCCCTTCTCCGGCGCGACGCGCCCCGCGTAGAGCAGGACCGGCGCGTCGATGCGCCCGTCGTCGACCATCCGCAGGCGCATCTCGGCGCTGCGCCGCTCGGGCGAGAACAGCTTCGTGTCGACGCCGCCGCGCCAGAGGCCGACGTCCTCGACGCCGTGCAGCTCGAGCTCGCGCTGCGTGAAGGTCGAAGGACAGAGATTGCGATGGGCGAGCGCGTGCAGCCCGCGGATCAGCGGCCAGATGATCGCCTCGAGCCAGCCGAGCCCGTAGCCCTTCAAATAACGCGGGAGATCGGTGTGGTAGGAGGCGACGATCGGGAGTCGCAGCAGACGCGCCGCGAGCATCGCCCAGAGGCCGAGGCAGACCGGGCCGACGACATGGACGACGTCGGGCTTGAAGCGGAAGAGGTGCCAGAGGATGCGGGGGTCGGGCAGGCAGATCCGCAGGCCGGGATAGGGCGGAAAGCCCGGGCCCGGAACGCGGACGACGCGGGCGCCGGCATGACTCTCGACGCTTCCGCCCGGCGCGATGACGAGGACCTCGTGGCCGTCGGCGACGAGGCATTCGATCGTGTTTCGAAGCCGGTTGGTGATGCCGTCGATCTTCGGCAGGAAGACCTCACTGGCGATGGCGATCCGCATGCTCCCCCCTTCGATCGAGCCCGCTTCACGAAGCCTTCGGATGCGGCTCGGACGACGACGTCGACAGAGATGGCGACGGCTGCGCGCCGACCCGCGCTGCCGCGGAAGCGCCCGGATTCCCCGCAGCGTTCGCGGGCGCGCGATCGCCGAAGCGGCTTCCGCGCTGCCAGCCGATGCGCTGGAGCCGGTAGTAGAGATCCGGCGCCAGCGCGTGGAAGAGCTGCAGGGCGCGGAACGAGAGCGGTGCACGATCGCTTCCGATCCACGCGTCGCCTTCGATGAAGCGCGCAATGCGCTCGGCGATCCGCGAGGCCTCCGGCGCGCCTTCGCAGCGCCGGGCGCGGACCGCCCGCCCGCGAGCGTTCAGGCGCAGCACCGGCGCCCAGGAGAGGGGCCCGCGGATCACGCCCGGCCGATAGAGCCGCACGCGCACGTTCGGCTGCGCCGCATGCACGATCGGCCCCGCGCCCGTCACGAAGGAATGCAGCGCCGTCTTCGAAGCGTGATAGACGGGGCCGAAGCAGGAGGGACTGCCATCGGCGATCGATCCGATCGCGACGATGTCGAGGCGCCGCGCCGCGCCGCGGGCGCCGGCCCGGGCGCAGACGAGCGAGGGGAAGACGGCGTTCAGCGTGAAGATCTCGCGCGTCGCATCCGCCAGCGGCAATCCGCCGGCGCCGATCTCGGTCTCGATCCGCGCAGCATTGAGGATCAGGATGTCGGGGTCGAGCGCGAGCAGCCGATCGGCATCGGTCTCGCTCACCTGCGCGCAGACGACCATGCGGTGGCAGCCGTTCGCGGCCGCGCCCTCGCGGTGGGAGACGCCGACGACTTCGAAGCCCCGCGCGCGGTAGATCCGGGCGAGCGCCTCTCCGAGCGTGCCCGTCACGCCCGTGATGACGACCCGCCGCCGGTCGGAGCACGCCGAGCTCGCCGCGTCGCCGATCATGCGGCCTCGGGGCGGGCCGCGCGGCGGCCCGGCAAGGTCCAGCGCGAGCCGAGATCGTCGAAGGCGCGCCGGATCGCGCCGGGCGGCGTCGCGAAGGCGTGTGCGCTCCAGCCGCGCGAGGCGGCGATCCCGGCGAGCACGCGCGTCGCATTGACCGGCCTCGGGACACCGACCGCCTCGAGCAGCGGCAGGTCTTCGTGGCTATCGCTGTAGAAGGTCGTGCGCGCGAGCTCGAAGCCGTGGCGCGCGGCGAAGAGGCGGGCGGCGTCGAGCTTGCCGCGGCCATAACAGACGGGATGCCGGACACGGCCGGTGAAGAGGCCGTCCTTGACCTCGAGACCGCTGCAGGCGACGAACTCGATGCCGAGATGGCGGGCGATCGGCTCGACCTGGTAGCGGGTCGCCGACGTCACGATCGCGATGAAATGGCCGCGCTGGCGATGCACTTCGACGAGGCGGCGCGCGTCGGGGAAGATGCGAAGAACGAGGTCGCGCTCGAAGACCTCTTCGCCGAGCGTGCAGAGCGCCGCCTCGGGAACGCCGCGTGCCGCCGCGGTCGTCGCCGCGAGGAAGGCCGCGAAGCCGATCCGGCCGGCGCGGAAGGCCGTCGCCGCAGCGATCGAAGAGGCGATCTCGCCGGGCGCCATCTGGCCGGTGCGCAGGCGGTGGAGGAAGAACGTGATCGCCGAATAACCGTCGATCAGGGTACGGTCGAGATCGAAGAGCGCGGCGACGGAGGGGCCCATCGGGCCGGTGCGCACCTCGCGGATCAGGTCGTCGTTCGCTCGCGTTCGCGCCTTCCCCATCGGCCGACATCCCCCGTGGCGCACCGCGCGGCGATCGATCTGCCCCCGCGTTCGCCGACCCGGACCGGGACCGCACCCGGCAGCGAGCCTCGCTGGCCGGCAGTATCGGGATGCGCGCCGGGAGGGCGAGGCCTGCGGGGCGAACGTCGGAGAGATGTGGCCGCGCCGTCGTCGATTCGACAAATCGCCATCGACCCGTCACGACGGCGCCCCGCTCGCGTCGCGAAACGCCGGGCCCTGCGCCTTTCCTGGAGGGCTCTACGGCCGCGGCGAGCGGTCCGGCCGCTCGTTTTGCAGGCTCCCGGGCGATGAATTAGCGTCCGCGGCCTCAACCCTTATTTCTTCCGAGGTCTTCCTTCCATGTCCGAATTCGACGCCAAGCCCCTCGTCCTCTTCAAGACCCTCACCAACACCGAGCTCGGTGCCCAGCGCGTCCGCGTCGATGCGAACGGCGACGTCGTGCTGGTCGACGTGCTGAAGAAGGTGACCGAGTCGATGCTGACGTCCTATCCGCGCACGCAGCTCGGCCTCTGGACGCCGAACCGCGCCGCGATCCGGTACAAGAAGGACGAGATCGCCAGCCGCGACCTCCGCAACTTCGAGACGGGCCAGAAGCTCTCGTTCGACGAGCTCCAGAAGCTCGCGAGCTGAGGCGCGAGCGAGGGATCGTCGAGCGACGGGCGAGAGGCAGTCGAGAGGCAGTCGAGAGCCGGTCGAGAGCCGGCGAGCGGGCGCGAGCGATCGGCCCCGCTCGCGGCGCCTTCTCAGGACTCCAGACGAACCGGGAAGCGGTCGGTGTAGAACCGGAAGCGCTCCCGCAGCTCGCGCCCGTCGAGGCCGAAATCCGCGAGGTCGTAGACGACCCGGCCGAAGCGGCCGCGCGGATGGCTCGTGTTGTAGTCGTCGATCCGGCGCTTCGTCTCCGCGTCGAAGGGCATGCCGGCGAGCGCGTAGATCTGCTTCACGGTCTCGAGCTCCGAGCCCATGTACTCGTGGAAGAGCACGTCGAGCGAGCGCGCGGCGGGCTGGAGCGCGCGGTCGCGCACGCAGGCGTGCAGCATCTTCTCGATCCGATCCGCCCAGTAGTGGCCGATCCAGACCGGATCGGCCTTCGCCGCCGACATCCGCGTCGTGTACGCCGCCATCGTCGAGAACGAGGCGACCGTCGAGACCGGATCGCGATGGGTCAGCACGACCGTCGCGCCCGGGAACACGGCCGCGAGCGGACCGAGCTGCTCGAGATGCTGCGGGCTCTTCAGGATCCAGCGGTTCGGCCCGCGCAGGAACGAGAGGACCTGCAGGACGCGCCGCAAATAGCGGTAATGCGGCGTCTGGTCTTCGGCGCGGTAGTAGTCGCGGTAGATCGGCGAGCCGCCGACGCCGATGTTCTCGAAGTACATCGTGCCGAAGTCGAGGGCGAGGAGGTTGATCTCCTCGTGGACGTGGTCGACGGTCATCTCGTGCATCGCGTCGAAATGCGGGAGCAGCTGATTGCGCCCCTCGATGCCGGCCTGGGCCCGGGTCCAGCGCGGATCGACCTCGCCCGGCGCCGGCTTCTCCGCCTCTTCGAGGACGGGCTCGAGCGCCTCCCACCACGGCAGATGCCGCAGCCGCGGATCGGCGCCGAAGAGGTTCAGCATGTGGGTCGTGCCGCTTCGCGGCAGTCCGGCGATCACGATCGGCGGCTCGAGCTCGAGCTCGAGGATCTCGGGATGGCGCCGGATCAACGCCTCGATGCGCAGCCGGTTCTCCAGGAACTGCTGCAACATGCCGTGGGCCGTGACCTTGCCGAGCGGCGAGAGCGCGGGGCCCTCGCGCAGCCCGCGCAGGGCGACCTCGAGCCCCTTTTCCCAGCCCGGCGGACCGAAATCGTCGAGCCCGGTCTTCTTGCACGCGCCGTCGATCACCGCCGCCGGCTCGAAGACCAGCGCGTCCGCCATGGGCTGCATGGACTTCACGAAGTCGTCGAAGCCGGCGGGCATGCGCGGGCTCGCGAGATCGTCGATGCGGATATCGGCGGGCTGCGTGCTCATCGGGGGCTCACTCGTAGGTGCAGAGATAGGCGGTCTCGCCGGCGACCTTCAGCTTGAACTTCGCGTTTGCCGCGACGACGAAGGACTTCCCGGCGCCAAAGGTCTGCCAGCCCGTCTGGCCCGGCAGCTGGACGACGAGCTCGCCCGAGACGACCGTCATCGTCTCCTTCTGGCTCGTCCCGAATTCGTACTCGCCCGGCGCCATGACGCCGACGGTCGCGGGGAGCGTCGCCGTCTGGAAGCCGATCGATTTGACCTTGCCGTCGAAGTATTCGTTGACCTTGAACACGCTGGGGCCCTTTCTCTCGCAGCCGTCTTCGGCTGGCCGCGGAGCGTAGCGAGATTCCCGGCGCTGGCAGCGCGGCCGCGCTTGCTACGCTGCGCACGATCCCGAGAGGAGCCCGCGATGGAAGACTGCCCGATCCAGATCGGCGAGATGCTGCTGACCCTCGTCGACCCCCGCCGCGGCCATGAAGTCGCCTACAACCGCTGGTACGAACGCGATCATTTCTACGCGGGCTGCATGATCGGGCCCTGGCTCTTCGCCGGCAGCCGCTGGGTCGCGACGCGCGCGCTCAAGGATCTGCGGATCTCGGACGGCCGCGGCGAGGTCGCGAATCCCGTCGATGCCGGCTCCTACGTCTCGATCTACTGGGTGCATGCCGGCCACGAAGAGGAGCATTGGGAGTGGGCCGGCAAGCAGGTCCACTGGCTCTATTCCAACGGCCGGGGATTCGCGGAACGCGACCACGTCCATACCGTCCTCTTCCGCTACCTGACGACCGCCTATCGCGTTCGGAATCGCGATCGCGACCCCGTCCCCGTCCAGCTCGCCCTCGACCACGGCTATCACGGTCTCGCGATGATCGCGACCGACCGCGCGCCCGGCGTCAGCGAAGAAGATCTGCTCCGCTTCACCGCCGAGTCGAAGGCCCTGCGCTCGCCCGGGAGCCCCGTCGCGAGCATCGCCTCCTGGCGCCCGAAGCAGCGCGACGCGATCACGAGCAGCTCGCCGATGCATCTCGGGACGGGCACCGGCGGCGCCGAGCGGACGATGCAGCTCGCCTTCCTCGAAGGCGATCCGGTCGCCGCGTTCGCCGAGGTCGCCGCCTTCGCCCGGGCGATCGAGGGCGCCGGGCTCGGCCGGATCTGCTTCGCCGCGCCCTTCTTCAAGACCGACGTCGGGACCGATCGCTACACCGACCAGCTCTGGTAGTCGCGCCCCGCTCAGAGGCTGTGAAGATATCGTCGACCGAGCGCCGCGCAGCGCCGGTGGGCCAGATGCAAGGCGCGACGACGAGTCGTAGCGAGCTACGGCGAGGAGGAGCAACGCCGCAGATGGCCCGCCGCCGCAAGCGACGCGACCGAGACGATCTCTTCACAGCCTCTCAGGAGATCCGCCTTGGCGAGCCCGATTCGAGAAGGCCTCGCCCTCCTGCGCCAGCGGGATTTCGCGCGCCTCTTCTCCGCCTATCTGATCACGCATACCGGCAGCGCGATGGCGCCGATCGCCCTCGCGTTCGGCGTGCTCGAGCTGACCGGCTCGACGCGGGACGCCGCGTGGGTCGTCGCAGCGCCGGTCACGGCCCAGATCCTCATCCTGATGGTCGGCGGCGCGATGGCGGATCGGACCTCGCGCCAGCGCATCCTCGTGCGGGCCGATGCCGTGTCCGCCCTGTCGCAGGGCATCGTCGCGCTGCTCTTCTTCGCCGGCGCCGCTCGGCTGCCGCTGCTCGTCGGCTTCATGCTGATCAACGGCGGCGCGATCGCCTTCCATCAGCCGGCGGCCGTCGGCTTCATTCCGCAGGTCGTGGCGCCCGCCGACATCCATGCCGCCAATCCCGGCGTGGGGCTGCTGTTCGCGGGACTGGTGCTGCTGTTCGGGCACGCGATCAACATCCTGATCGGCGTGATGAGCGGCGTCGTCCATGGTTTGCGCCTGAACTACATCGAGTTCTTCGGCTGGGGTCTCACCGAGGAAGGCTACCCATTCCGCGCGTTTGCAAAGAGGGAGACGCCCGCATGAACGAACTGGTTGTCATTCTGGGCTGGCTGGGGGTGTTCGCGCCGGTGGGCCTCGGCGCGCTGGGCAGCGCCATCGGCGTGGCCATCGCCGGGCAGGCGGCGATCGGGGCGATGTTGGAGACCGAGAGCGGCTATGGCCGCTTCGTCGGCGTCTCGGCGATCCCGTCGTCCAACGTGATCTACGGCATCGTGGTGATGTTCTCGCTGCAGCGCGACATAACCCCCGCCAACGGCGCCGCGCTGTTCGGCATCGGGGCCATCGTCGGCGTGGCGCTGCTCTACATCGGCGTCTGGCAGGGTCGCGCCTGCGCCAGCGCCATCGCCGCGTCAAAGAACAAGCCGGAGATCTTCGGCCTGGCCCTTGCCCCGGCGGCGATCGTGGAGGGGTTCGCGGTGTTCGCCTTCGTCTTCGCGCTGGTGCTGGCCGGCTCGATACCGGCGTGAGGGAGGGCCGTCACCATGGCTGAGCACGCGGGCGCGCAGGGATCGGCATCGGGGCTGGAGGCGCTGATCGCGCGGCTGCGCGACGAGGGCGTCGCGGAAGGCCGCGCCGAGGCCGGGCGCATCGTTGAGCAGGCGCAGCACCGCGCCCATGCGACCGTCGAGAAGGCTGAGGCCGAGGCCACCGCCCGGCTGGAGGAGGCGCGCATCGACGTCGAGAAGCTGCGACGCGCCGGCGACGAGGCGCTTCGCGCCGCCGCGCGCGACACTATCCTCGATCTGAAGGAGACGCTGGCGAAGCGCTTCGCCGCCGATGTCGCCAAGACCGTCTCGGCCGCGATGCGCGACGAGACGATGCTGAAGGCGATGATCCTCGAAGTCGCGGCGCGCGCGCGCGAGGACGGCGGCGTCGAAAAGGCGCGGGGCGCCGAGGTGATCCTGCCCCGGTCGGCGGTTGGTCTGGACGAACTGCGCCGCAAGCCCGAGGAGCTGCGCGAGGGCTCGCTGACCCATTTCGCCGCCGCGACCGCCGGCTCGATCCTGCGCGAGGGCGTCAGCTTCGGGCGCGCCGGAGACGACGCGGAGGGCATCCGCATCGTGCTGACCGACCGCGGCGTCAGCCTCGATCTGACCGACCGCGCCGTGGCCGAGGCGATACTCGAGCACCTCCAGCCGCGCTT
>CAZFKD010000126.1:0-9607 GCA_964519695.1 uncultured Spirochaetaceae bacterium | reverse complement strand
CCGCGCTCTCGAGCAGCTCGAGGAACAGCGCGCGGTCGTTCGCGCGTTCGAGATCGAGGGCGCAGCCGTGTTTGTCGGCGTTCATCAAATCGAAGAAGCGGGCCTCGCCCGCGCGCGCCCCATCCGGGCGCCTCGGACTCTCGACCTTCAGGACCTCGGCCCCGGCCTGCGCGAGCAACGCCCCTGCGAGCGGACCGGCCCAGAGATTCGAGAGATCGAGGACGCGCAGGCGGCCGATGTCGTTTGCGTGCCGAGCCTCGCGCGCGCCGAGCGGGCGGCGCAGCGACGGGCCGAGGCGGCGGGCACCTGTGTTCGGTGGTGCGGCCCGGGTCGCGGGATCGAGTCGGAACGGGAGCGTCGCGGGGCAGAGCGCCGGAGCGGCGTCCGCGATCGCGAGGCCGATCTCGCGGCCGCGCAGTGCGAGGGGCGCGGCCGTGCGGTCTTCGAGCGCGCGTGCGATCGCGCTCCAGGCCCGCTCGCGATCCGGCATCCGGCCTGGCAGCGCGCATTCGACCGCGCCCTCCAGCCAGGCGGGCACGAGCGACCAGTCGTCTTCGCGCGGAAGATGGACGGCGAGCCAGCCCGTTCGGGTCGGCAACAGACGCGCACTTCCGCCGCAGGAGATCCGGCCCCGGCGAACGAGCCCGAATAACGCGGCGCGCTCCGAGAGCAGGGCGGGCGCGTCGAGCGCATCGAAGCCGCGACCCGGGGCGAGGCGATCGAGGGCCCGCGCCGCACCGCGCGCGGCGCTCGCGAGCGCTCCGGCGGCGAAGCCCGGCGCCCCTTTGGTCTCACCGGTCAAGGCCATCGCCCCCGAGCGGGCCCATTCGACGGCGGGGCATGTCGGCTCGGCGTCGCCCGCGACGCGCAGGTCGGTGCCGAGGCTGCCGAGCAGGGCGTTCGCGAAGCGAGCGGCAGGATCCGCGGCGGCTCCGGCCTGCGTTGGCGACTCGACAGCGGACGAGGCCGCTTTCGCACCCTCGATTCCGCGATCGGACAGGGGGGCGGGGCGGGCGGGGCGGCGGGCTCGAGGCGGTCTTTGCATGGGGGTCTCGCGGCGCACCGACGTTAGCATTCGCGAAGTGGAATCCGTATTCTCGACCGGCCCGTGAGGCGGGCGATCCGCGCCTCGATCCCCGTGTCCTGCTGGACCATCGATCCCGGTCGGCCCCCGATGGAGGTCCGCCTGGCGCGCGAATCGCGGTGCCCGCGCGGTGTGGCTCGGCGCGGGCCCGGCGGAGGCCAGACCGCAAGGAGTGGGTGACTGAACGGAACGAGTGTGGCCGCGGGGCCGCTCCGCAATCGGCTCGAGGGGCGCTCGAGCCCGAAGAGCCCGACGAGCGCGAGGAGAGAGAGACGAGATGGCGGTATTGAAGGCAGGGACGCGATTCAAGAGCGCGGTTTGCGCATCGCAGATCATGGTGGTCAAGGCACCGGCGCGGGACGTGACGCTCACGTGCGGCGGCGTGCCGGTCGTCGAGCTCGCGGTGCCCGATGCGGCGGGCGGCGCCATCGATCCGGCCCACAAGCAGGGCACGCAGATGGGCAAGCGGTATACGAACGCCGCGGACGACGTCGAGCTGCTCTGCACCAAGCCGGGCGAGGGCGGTCTCGCCGTCGACGGCGCCGCGCTCGTGGTCAAGGGAGCCAAGCCGCTTCCGTCCTCGGACTAACGTCTTTCGACGAGCGTCTGGGATGAGCCCGTTCGAGGCCGAACCCGCGACCCAGCGATCCAGTGACCCGGTGAACGAATCATGAACCTGATGATGATCCTCGAGATGGCAGCCGGAGCGATGGGCGACCGGATCGCCTTCCAGAACGGTGGCGATCGGCTGACCTATCAGCAGCTCTTCGACGCGGCAGGCGCGCTCGCGGCCGCCCTCGACGATGGCCGGACGAAGCATCTCGCGATGCTCGACGTCTCGACCCTCGCGCTGCCGATCGGTGTCTTCGGCGCCTCGTGGGCGGGCATTCCCTTCGCGCCGCTCAACTATCGCCTGACGGATCCCGAGCTCGACGCCCTGATCGCGCAGCTGAACCCGGGCTGCCTCGTGACCGACGCCGCGCGTGCGGCGCGCCTCGGGGCAAGGCTGGTGCCGACGGCGGACGGGCAGTACGTCGCGGTCGGAACGCGCGAAGCGCTGCTCGAAACGACCCGTGCCCCGGGCGCCCGGCCGCGGGAGACGCCGTGGTCGATGGATCCCGACGAGACCGCGATCCTGCTCTTCACGAGCGGCACGACCGGCGCGCCCAAGGCCGCGGTCCTGCGCCAGAAGCACCTCGTCTCCTACGTGCTCGGGACCGTCGAGTTCATGAGCGCCGACGAGGCGGATGCCTCGCTCAACTGCGTTCCGCCCTATCACGTCGCCGGCATGGCGGCGATCGCGAGCTCGGTCTACTCGGGCCGCCGCGTCGTGCAGCTCGCGAATTTCAGCGCCGAGGCCTGGCTCGAGACCGCGCGCCGCGAAGCGATCACGCACGCCTTCGTCGTGCCGACCATGCTCGCCCGCATCGTCGATGTGCTGGCGGGCCAGTGCGACGCGGGCCTGCCCTCGCTGCGGGCACTCTCGTACGGCGGCGGCAAGATGCCGCTCTCGGTGATCGAGAAGGCGATGAAGCTCTTCCCACAGACGGATTTCACGAACGCCTACGGTCTGACGGAGACCAGCTCGACGATCGCGCTGCTCGGCCCCCAGGATCATCGCGAAGCCTTCGCGAGCGCCGACGAAAAGGCGCGGAGGCGCCTCGTCTCGGTCGGGCAGCCGCTGCCGACGGTCGAGGTCAGGGTCTGCGATGCCGAGACGGGCGAGGCGCTGCCGGCCGGCGAGCACGGCCTCATCCACGTCCGCGGCGAGCAGGTCTCAGGGGAGTACCGCGGCCGCGGCTCCCAGCTCGACGCCGAAGGCTGGTTCAATACCCGCGACGGCGGCTACCTCGACGAGGCCGGCTTCCTCTTCCTCGAGGGCCGCATGGACGACGTCATCGTGCGCGGCGGCGAGAACATGTCGCCGGGCGAGATCGAGGACGTGCTGCTGACCCACGAGGGCGTGATCGACGCCTGCGTCGTCGGGGTGCCGGACGAGCAGTGGGGCGAGGCGGTCACGGCGGTCGTCGTGCTCGCGCCGAATGCGGCGGCGAAGGCGAGCGTGGCCGAGCTGCAGCAATGGGTGAAGGATCGCCTGCGATCTTCCCGAACGCCCGAGCGAATCGAGTTCTGGACAGAGCTTCCGTACACGGAGACCGGCAAGCTGCTGCGCCGCAAGGTGCGCGAGGCCTTGCGGGAGACGGGTTGAGCGCCGGCGCGCCTCCGGTCTTCTCGGCCGCGGCGCTCGCGCGGACGCTCTGTGTCCCCGATGCGGGCGAAGCCTTTTCTCCGATCGGTGGTCCCGGCGTTCTCGTTCTCGATCTCGATCGGAGCGCCGACGATCACGCGCCGCTCCCGCTCCCCGTCCCGGCGGTCCAGGCCGAGCTGTCGCGGCTGCCCTGCGTCACGATCGCCCTCGGCCGGGCGCCCGCCGGGAGCGATCTGGGCCGGCTCGCCACGGAGTGCGACGTCCATCTCGAACGGCGCGACGAACTCGACGCGTTCCGGATGGCTTTCGAGAAGACCCCCGTGGCGGCGCTCGCCTTCGTCCAGCTCCTGCGCGGATTCTCCTCGGCGCGATCGATCGAGCAGGGCCTGGTCGCCGAGTCGTTCGTCTATTCGACGCTGCAGTCCGGCCGCGAATTCCGCGACTGGCTCGCCGCGCGCACCGGCCGCCCGCGCCGACCCGCCCGCGAGGCCGGCCCCGCCTGTCTGCTGGAGCGCGAAGGCACGAAGCTCGAGATCCGATTGAACCGGCCCGACCGCCACAACGCGTTCTCCCGTGCCCTGCGCGACGCGCTCAGCGAAGGGCTCGTCGTCGCGCTCGCGGATCCGTCGATCGAGCAGATCGTGCTGCGCGGCGAGGGCGAATCCTTCTGCAGCGGCGGCGACCTCGACGAGTTCGGCTCGTTCCCCGATCCCGCGGCGGCCCATGCCGCCCGCACGACGCGCAGCCCCGCGCGCCTGATCGCGCGCCTCGCCGGCCGCATCCGCAGCGAGATCCACGGCGCCTGCATCGGCGCCGGCATCGAGCTTCCGGCCTTCACCGATCGCATCATCGCCGACGAGGACACCTTCATCGAGCTGCCCGAGGTCCGCCTCGGGCTCGTACCGGGCGCGGGCGGAACGGTCTCGATCGCGCGCCGCATCGGACGCCAACGCACCGCCTGGCTCGGGCTCTCCGGCCGCCGCATCGACGCGCAGACCGCGCTCGACTGGGGTCTGGTCGACGAGGTCCGTCTCCGGCAGCATCGGCCGACCCGAGAGCAGGGCACCAACGCAAGGGAGTGAGTCGCATGGCGGGACCGATGGCGGGAATCAAGGTCGTCGAGATGGGCGTCTGGGTCGCGGGCCCGGCGGCCGGCGGTATCCTGGCGGATTGGGGTGCAGACGTCGTCAAGATCGAGCCGCCGGGCATCGGCGATCCGGCGCGCCTGTTCCGCTTCATGCTGGGCGGCGATCTTCCGTTCAATCCCGTCTTCGAGAACGACAATCGAAGCAAGCGCAGCGTCGCCGTCGACCTGCGCCAGCCCGAAGGCCTGAAGATCGCCCTCGACCTGATCCGCGAGGCCGACGTCTTCCTCTCGAACATCCGCCCGGCCGGCCTCGCGCGTCTCGGCCTCGATCCCGACACGCTCTGCGCGCGCTTTCCCCGCCTCGTCTACGCGATCGTGACCGGCTATGGCCTCGAAGGGCCCGAGGCCGACCGCGCGGCCTACGACATCGCCGCCTTCTGGGCCCGCTCCGGCATCGCCGCGTCGCTGGCCCAGCCCGGCAGCCCGCCGCCCCACCAGCGCGGCGGCATGGGCGACCACAACGCCGGCCTCGCCGCCGCCGCGGGCATCTCGGCGGCGCTCTTTCAGCGCGAGCGCGACGGCAAGGGCCAGGTCGTCTCGACCTCGCTGCTGCGCGAAGGCATCTACACGCTCTCCTTCGACATGGCCGTCGCCATGCGATACGGCCTCCCGATCCAGATCGGCAACCGCAAGACGATGGGCAACCCCGCCATCAACTGTTATGCCGACTCGGAGGGCAAATACTTCTGGATCGTCGGCCTCGAGGGCGAGCGCCACTGGCCGCCGCTCGCCCGGGCCGCCGGCCATCCCGAATGGATCAGCGATCCGCGTTATGCAAACCCGCGCGACCGCGCGATGAACGCGGCGGGCCTGATCGCCGAGCTCGACGCCATCTTCGCGACGAAGACCCGCGCGGAGTGGGGCGCGATCTTCGACGCCGAGAAGGATCTGTGGTGGGCACCGGTCCAGACCGTCGACGAGGTCCTCGCCGATCCCCAGGCGCAGGCCTCGGGCGCGTTCGTCGAGGTCCCGGACGGCGACGGCACGACGCTGCTGCCCGCAACGCCCGTCGATTTCGGCCGCACCGCCTGGGCTCCCCGCGCCATGGCCCCCGAGCTCGGCCAGCACACCGACGCCATCCTCTCCGAGCTCGGCCGCAGCCCCGCCGACATCATGAAGCTGCGCGAGAACGGCATCATCGCTTGAGCCCATCCGCACCGCGCGCGATCCAGCGCCCGCGGCGCCCAGCGCATGGAGGCGGTCCTCCGCCTCCCTTCGCGATCCAGCGCCCGCGGCGCCCAGCGCATGGAGGCGGTCCTCCGCCTCCATGCGCGATCAAAAGACGAAGCGGATCCCGCCCATCTGCCAGCTGTAGATGAAGTTCTCACCCTCCGTCTGCCTGGGGAGGAAATTGAGCATCATCTGGCTGCCGAAATAGACGCGTTCGCTCATCTGGTATTCGACGCCGAATCCCGCCGTGACGAGGAAGCCCGCGCCGTCGCGGTCGTCGGTCTGACCGTTGCGACGCACCTCTCGCTCGATGTAGGCGAGGCCGATTCCCGCGAAGCCGTAGGGATGGACACGATCGAAGTTCCGGCCCGGCAGGTCCGGGACCTTGAGGGTCATGTTGATCGTCGGCATCACGAGCGTGTCTTCGTCCTCGATTCCGATCTGCATCATCGGCCCGAGCGCGAACCAGCTCTCGAAGGCGTAGGGGACCTCGAAGTTCAAGAGGAAAGTCGTCGGATCGGCGGTGAACCCGAGGCCCGATCGCACGGACCAGCCGAGATCGTCGCCGGGTCGGCGGAACGGGCGCACGCGCGGGGCCGGCGCCGGGGCGGCCGGCTCCGGCTGCGAAGCGGCCCAGTCGTCGTTCGTGTCGTCGCCCCAATCCTGCGCCATCGCGGGCGCGCCGCCGAAGAGCAGTCCGGCGACGAGCAGCGCCCAGGCGATGGCGGGGCGTGGGACGCGCTGGCGGGCGATGATCCGGGCGGTGGATGTGATCATGGGCTTCTCCTCTACGGTGTTCGGCACGGTGATCGGCGCGGACGTCCTATTTCACGGCCACGGCGAGGGCGCGGGACGCGACATCGGGGGAGGGGCGTGCTCATGATTCCGCAGACGGACGTCGCACCGCAAGTCATGCACGCCCAGAATGCGTGATGCGAAAGTGCGTGAAAGGAGGGATGTGACGAGCGATCCGAAAACGCTCTCGTCGCATCGATCGCCGACGGAGCGAGCGGCGGGCGAACGCTGCGGATATTGCGGCGAAGAAACGGCCTTCGCGCTCGCGGCGCGGGCAGCCGGCGCGAAGTCGGGGCCCGACTACGCCTACTTCGAGTGCCGCGGCTGTGCCGCCCTCCTGCTCGCGAGGACGCCTTTGGACGCGACGGACGAAGCGACGGAAGGCTCGGACCGCGAGGCGGCGGATGACGCCGCCCGTCACGACAACGCCGACTACTACACGGCAAGCCAGCGCATCCCGTGCCGCCCGTCGCCGCTCCAGCGCGCCTTCCGAGCCGCCGTGGCGCGGGCGCGCCTCGCGCTCGACGCAGGTCGCCTTGCGCGCGCTCTCTCGGGTCGTCGCTACGGCCGCTTCGAATGGTTCCGGCGGACCGGGACGGGTCAGGGCGATTCGATCCTCGATGTCGGCTGCGGTTCGGGCCGTCTGTTGTTCCGGCTCCACGCGGACGGCTTTCGCGAGCTCGTGGGCCTCGATCCGCATCTCCCGCCCGGGACGGAGGCCCGCGCCGCCGATCGGCCGGGGCTTCGCTTCGAACGCGCGGCGCCCGAGGCCCATCGCGGCCGCTACCGCCTCGTCATGGCGCATCACAGCTTCGAGCACATGCGCGATCCGCGCCGCAGCTTCGCGGCGCTCGCCGCCCTCGTCGCGCCGGGCGGCTGTCTGCTATTGCGCGCCCCCCGCGCCGATTCGTGGGCGCGCCGCCATTACGGCGCCGCCTGGGCGCAGCTCGATGCGCCGCGTCACCTCCACCTCCCGACGTGCGCGAGCATCGAGCATCTCGCCGCCGCCGAGGGGTTCGAGCTCTTTCATGTCGAGGATGACTCGGGACCGTTCCAGATCCTGGGCAGCGAGCCGCGCCCAGCGGGCGGCGCGGTCACGCGCGGGATCCACTGGCTCGCGGCGCGGCGGCGGGCGGCGCGCCTTCGCCGGGCGGGGCTCGGCGACCAGGCGGCCTACTACCTGCGCCGACCCGCTACATGAAGCTCGGCCGCGTCCCGATGATCTTCTCCGCCTCGAGCTGCGCGACCTCGCCGTCGCTCAGGCCGAGATCGCCCTGAAGGATCTCGCGGTTGTGCTGGCCGAGGGTCGGCGGCGGGCTGCGATGCAGCTCGCGCTCGAAGGCCGAGAAGATCGCAGGGAAGGACGGATAACGCGTCTCGCCCGTGACGGGATGCTTCATCGTCTGGAAGAAGCCGCGCGCGGCGAGCTGGGCATTCGGGTAGAGGCAATGATTGTTGATCGAGGCCGCGGCGGGGACGCCGGCTTCGAGCAGCGTCTCGAGGATCGCGTCCCGCGAGCGCGTGCGCGCCCAATCCGTGATGCGCGCGGCGAGCGCGTCATGGGCGGCATGGCGTCCCGCATGGGTGGCGAGCGCCGGGTCCTGCCGCCAGTCGTCGGCCTCCAGCGCACGGCAGAGGCCGGCCCATTCGGCGTCGGTCGTCACCGAGATCGCGATCCGCTCGTCGGCTGTGTTCGTCTCGAAGATGCCCTGCGGCGCCGCATGGGGCATGACGTTCGCATGCCGCGTCAAGAGGACGCCGAAGGCCGAATACTCGAGCACCTGCTCGGCCGCGATGTTGAGCGCGGGCTCGACCAGCGCGACCTCGACGACCTGGCCCCGGCCCGTGCGCGCGCGCTCCTCGAGGGCGAGGCCGAGGGCGAAGACGGTGTGGACGCTGCCTAACGGATCGCACAGGCCGCGCACGACGAGCGGCAGATCCTCGTAGCCCGTCAGCCAGGCGAGCCCGCTGACCTGCTCGATCGTCATCGCGAAGCCGAGCCGGTCGCGCCAGGGGCCGTCGAGGCCGAAGGCGGGCATGCGGACGTTGATGAGGCGCGGATTCAGCGCGGCGAGGGTCTCCGAATCGAGCCCGAAGCCGGGCATCACGCGCGCGGAGAAGTTCTCGATCACGACGTCCGCATCCGCGATCAGGCGCTTCACGAGGGCGACGCCATCGGGATGATCGAGGCGGAGCGTGACGTCGCGCTTGCCGGGATTCGAGCCGTGGAAGACGTGGGCCCACTCCCAGACCGGCGTGCGCTGCCGCGCCGCGCCGGCGAAGCGCATGCCGTCCGGGCGCTGGACCGACTCGACCTTCACGACGTCGGCGCCGAGGTCGGAGAGGATCGAGGTCGTGTACGGGCCCGCCCAGAACGCGGTGAGGTCGACGACGCGCAGGCCGGTGAACGGCAGATCGGGCTGGCTCATCGGACCGCGACTCGCCGGGATCGGGCGCGCCTTGCTGCCGCCGATCTCGGCGAGCACCGAAGCGCGGTCCGCGTCGAGGCGCGAGGTCGGCCCGACCGGCGCGGGGGTCATCGACTCGAGGCGATAGGGCGGCCGCGGCTGCAGGAAGCCGCCGGGCGCGCGGCCGTAGACGCCGCGGGCCTGGAAATGATCGAAGAGCGGCAGGTCCTTCCCGTTTCCGATCGGGGCGACCGGGATGCGGATCAGCTCGCAGAGCTCGACGACCTCGGCCGTCGTCTTCTGCTTCATCCAGCCGTGGATGAATTCCTGCATGAAGTCGATCTGCTCCATGCGCTCGCGGCCTTCGAGAAAGCGCGGATCCTCGGCGATGTCCTGGCGGCCGAGCATCGCGCAGAAGTCGGACCATTGTTGGCCCGTCTGCGTGCAGATGCCGATATGGCCGTCCTTCGTCGGCTCGATCGACGGGATCTCGATCGCGCGCGGCAGCAGGCCGCCCAGAAACTGGCTGCCGATGTCGCCGAAGATCGTGAGGCATTGCAGCGCCGCTTCGAAGCTCGAGAGATCGACGATCTGGCCGGCCCCGTCGCGCCGCGCCGAGAGCCAGGCGGCGAGGGCGCTCACCGCTGCGAAGCTCCCCGCGACCCAATCGCAGACCCGCCCGCCCGCGGCGACCGGCTCGCGCCAGGGAAAGCCGCGGTATTCGAGCGAGCCCGACGCGGCCTGGAGCGTGAAGTCGTTGGCGGGGCGCCGGGCCCAGGGGCCCTCCTGTCCCC
>CAZFKD010000125.1:0-9609 GCA_964519695.1 uncultured Spirochaetaceae bacterium | reverse complement strand
CGTCGCTGATGATCGAGTAGGCCGAGGGCGAGAGCGACGCCTCGCCGATGCCGACACCGACGCGCATCGCCGCCATCTGCCAGAACTGCCGCGCGATGCCGCAGCCGACCGTCATCAGGCTCCAGACGCCGAGCCCGAAGGCGATGACCCGCGTGCGGTTCGCGCGGTCGGCGAGCCGTCCGAAAGGGAAGCCGAAGAGCGTGTAGAAGACCGCGAAGGCGGGCCCCATCAGGAAGCCGACCTGCCAGTCCCGCTCGATCGCGAGGCCGCTCTTCAGATCGACGACCATCAGCGAGAGGATCTGCCGATCGAGGAACGAGAGCACGTACACGAGCGTGAGGAGGCCGACGACGTACCAGCCGTAGGCATCCGAGCCCGGGAGCGAAGCCGGCGGCGCGCCGCCTGCGTCCCGCGCTCCGGGATCCCGCGTCTCAGGCGAGATACGAATGCTCGTCGATCGGCGCCTCGCCGCGACCGATCTTCTCCGCGCGCTGGCGGAGCGTCTCGCCCGCGCCCTCGATGCCGATCATCGAGACGAACTTCTCCGCCTCGAGATCCTTCAGCAGCGATTCCGCGAGGGCATCGAGATCCTGGAACTCGATCTGCATGCCCGACTCCTCGGCCGCCTTCATGAAGGCGCCCATCAGGTCCTCGGGCTGGCCCGACGGCTTCTCGCGCGCGAGCTCCGCGGGCCGATTGCGATCGCAATTCCAGATCCCCGTCTTGAGCACGCCGCCGGCCGGATAGAAGATCGTCGCCTTCAGCTGCGGGTGCTGCGCGCGCAGCTGGGTCTCGAGGCATTCCGTGATGATCGAGACGCAGGCCTTGCTGGAGGCGTAGACCGATTGGCCGCCGAGCGGCGCGATGCCGCCGTCGCCGGAGGAGGTATTGATGATCCGGCCCGGCTGGCCGCCGGCGATCATGCGCGGAACGAAGGATTGGATGCCGTGGACGACGCCCATGACGTTGACGCCGTGGACCCATTTCCAGTCGTTGACGGTCGTCTCCCAGACGTTGACCGAGGGCGCCCCGACGCCGGCGTTGTTGAAGACCAGATGGCAGGCGCCATGGGCCGCGTAGACCTGCTCGGCGAGGGCCTCGACCTGCTCGGGCTTCGAGACGTCGGTCCGCACGCCGCGCACGTCGCCGAGGGGCGCGAGCTCGGCGAGCGCGCGATCGATCGCGCCCTGCTCGACGTCCGAGATCACGACCTTCACGCCCTTGCGCAGGAGCCCGCGCGCGATCGCCTTGCCGATGTCGCCTGCGCCGCCGGTCACGACGGCGACCTTGCCCTTCCAATCGTTCATCCCATTCTCCCCATCACGCGCTCGATCCACTTCTCACTGCGCTCGCCAAAGACCTTCGCGATCTGCGTCGGCAGCGCCTGGAAGCCGTGCGGCGAATCCGGATAGACCTGCAGCTCGACGTCGACACCGGCACACGCGAGCAGCGGCGCCAGGAAGAGCGAGTCGTCGCGCAGATGGTCGAGACTCCCGACCGAAATCAGGCTCGGCGGCAGCCCCGCGAGTTCCGCGAAGAGCGGCGAGATGTCGGGATTGCGACGCGCCTCTTCGCTCATCCCCGGCGTGAAGCAGTCGACCATGAAGCGCAAGCCATCGGGATCGAGCATGTCGGGATGCCCGCCGTTGCCGCGCTGCGAAGGCGTGCCGTTCACGTCGTACCAGCCGAACACGAGATTGAGGCCGAGCAGCCGATCGCCCTTGCGCAGGCGATCGCGCACGCGCAGGCCCGTCACGAGCGTCAGATGCCCGCCCGCCGATTCGCCGCCGATGAAGAGCCGATCGGAGCCGAACTCGGCGAGGCCCTTGTCGAGGAGCCATGCCGCGGCGGCTTCGCAGTCGTCCGGGCCGGCGGGATAGGGATGCTCGGGCGCCAGGCGATAGTCGACGGAGAGAACGGCGAGATCGAAGCGATCGGCGAGGCGCTCGTTCGTCGCGTCGCCCATCTCGGGGCTGCCGAGGATCCAGCCGCCGCCGTGCAGATGAAGGTAGAGGCCACGGGCCCGGCCCTTGGGCCGGAACATGCGCGCGGGAATCGGGCCGGCCGGACCGGGAATCGTGATCGGCTCAGCGCGCTCGGATTTCGGAGCGTTCGCCGTCACCGCGACGAAGCCCTCCCGGATCAGGCGCGCCCGCGTCAGGGGGTCGAGGCGCGCATCGGGCTGCGAGAGAGCAGGAAGATATTGGAGCATGTTGCGCGCTTCCTCGCGCATGCCTTCGAGCTGCTCGTCCCAGAGCTTCATCGATTCTCTCCCTTTCTGGCTGCCCTTTTCCGGATGCCTCGCCGGGGCCGGGCAAGTCTAGTCCGACGGTCCTGGAATTCACCTACCCCGTTCCCGTGCAACGAAATGGGGCGGTCACCGGCCGAACCGCGCCGCGGTGGCCCTGGATCGCGCCTCGCGCCCGAAGCTGCATGGCGACTGCCGGCGCCGCTGCCGATTTGTTTCAACGCAGACGGAAGAAGCCCTCAAGCGATCCATCGAGGGTCCGATAGGAGGCCCGCAACCAAGGAGCCCCCATGCGACCCCCCTCACGATTCAGCTTCACGATCCTCTCCGCCGTCTTCTTCGCAGCCACCCTCGCCGGACAGGCGAGCGCCGGCAGCCTCGACGTCGCCCCGAATCAAGACTCGCTCGCCGCCTGGTCGAACGCCCGCGTCGAGCTCGACCAGCACTACAAGAATGCCAACGCCCGGGTCGACCAACGCCTGAGCGTCCTGCTCACGGGCCCCACCCGGATGGAATGCTCGAGCGACGAGGGTACGGGCTACGAGACCTGCGTCGTTCGCACCGGCGGAACGCCGTCGTCCGTCCCGGCCTCGCTCGCCCGCAACTGATCGGCCGGGCCCCGGCACGAGGGCCGCGCTCCCGCGCTTCACGCCCGGGCGGGAGACCGCTTGGTCGGCCCGTGGGACTGCGGCATGTTGGGCCCTCGATCGGCGTCGCCCCCTGCGACGCGAGGAGGGGAGCTTGGCGTTCGTACCGGTGGCCCGACTCGATGAGATCCCGCCTTCTCGCGGCCTGCGCGTGACGGCGGGCGGCATCGCGCTCGGGCTCTACCGCGTCGGCGACGCGATCCATGCGATGGAAGACGCGTGCCCCCACGCGGGCTTCCCGCTTTCGAAGGGCCGCTTCGAAGACGGCATCATCGCCTGCGCCGCCCACGGCCTGCGCTACGACGTCCGCACCGGATTCGATCCCGAGCATGCCGACGGCTTCCCGATCCCGTGCTTCCGGGTCCGGGTCATCGACGGGCAGGTCGACGTCGACCTCGAAGACCGGATCAACCGGCCGCGGGGGCGCGATCGCGGCGCTGCCGGGCCGGCGGCCCGTCGCAACGGGACTCCCGCGTAACCGGGCTCGATCCCTCCGCGTATCCGACTTCGGGGAGTCGACGCGAGGGAAACATGACGAAATCGATCGAATGGCCTCCGCGCCATTCACCCTGGGTCCGGCGCGGGCTCTCCGCAGCCCGTGGCCTGCTGATCGGCTCGGCGCTGGGCGGGGCGATCTGGTTATTGATCCTGGTCGCCGCCCTGGCTCTGCGAGTCGGATTCGGCTCATGATTCGTCGATCTGTGCCCCCTGCCGCGGGGCGGCACCTCTTGCGCCACGCGCCCGCTCGATTGGTCCCCCGGACCCGATCCACTAGCCTCGGCTGCGCGGGTCACCTCGCGCCGGCCGGGAGCGTATGGACGAACGACGCCAAAGGGAGAACGAGCGCGAAGACGTCTGGCGCGACTGGATGGTCGCGGCGCAGTCGGGCGACTCGGCCGCCTACGAGAAGCTGCTGCTCGAGCTGCTCCCGCGTGCGCGCCGGCAGGTCGGCGCACGCATCTCGGACAACGCCGCGCGAGAGGACATCGTGCAGAACGCGCTCGTGTCGATCCACCGCGCGCGTCATACCTATCGGGCCGATCGCCCGTTCACGCCCTGGTTCAACACGATCGTCCGCAATGCGACGATCGACTGGGCTCGGATGCGATCGCGCCAGATCCCTCGCGAGCTGCCGCTCGAGCAGGAGGTCGTCGCCGATCGCGCTGCCGAATCCGCAGCGGCCGACGCCGACGAAGCGCTCTCGCCCGACCTCGAGCATGCGCTGTCGGCTCTGCCGCCGGCCCAGCGCCAGGCGGTCGAAATGATCCATCTCGAAGGCCTCTCGGTCTCGGACGCCGCAGCACGCGCCGGCGTGACGAAGGGGGCCTTGAAGGTGCGGGCGCATCGCGGCTATCAGGCGCTTCGCGCGCTGCTGCGCGGGACGGACCGTTAGCCATGCAGACCGCCGAAGACCAGATCCGGGATCTCACGCGGGCGCTCCGGCCCGTTCGCCCGATCCCGCCGCTGCGCGCGGTCGTCGCCGCGGGCGCGGGCCTCTGGCTGGCGTTCGTGCTGCTGTGGCAATGGCTCGGCGACTCCCCGATCCGTCGCCTCGATCATCCCGACTGGTCGGATCCCACCTTCCTCTCGATCCTCGCCGGGCTCGCGCTCGTCGCGATCGGCGCCACGGTCGGTGCGATCGCGTCGTCGGTCCCGGGACGCGCCGCGACGACCCGTGCTGGGCTCGTCTGCATGGGGATCGGCGGAATCGTCTCGATCACGAGCGGCCTGCTGGCGATGCCCTTCGTTCAGCTCCGCTTCGACCTCGAAGAGCTCTTCGCGTGCCTCTCCTGCATTTCCCACTCGGCGATCCTGGGAAGCCTGACGGCGCTCGTCAGCTGCGCCTTCATTGCCTACGCCGTTCTGCGTCGACCGGGCGCCTCGATTTCGCTCGCGATCATCGGCGGGGTCGCCTTCGGCGCCATCGTCGTGCATGCGACCTGCGAAGCGACGGGCGGCGCTCATCAGCTCGTCTCGCACGTGCTCGCGCCCCTCATCACGGCAGCCGTACTGACGCTCCCGGTTTCGCTCGCGACGCGGCTGCTCTCGAATCGCCTGCGGCGGGACTGAGGGCGCGTCCGAGCCCTTCACGTCGCGCGTCAGCGATCCGTCTGCGGGTCGCAGACCGACGCGATCAGCCCCTCCGCGATCCAGCGCTCCAGCAGCGCGAGCACGAACCGCGGCCCCTCGGATTCGCCGAGGGCGCTCGACGCCAATCGGCAGATCGCTTCGAAATCCGCGCTCCCGCAGACGAGCGAGAGCGCCTGCTCCTCGAGCGGGGCGACGGCGCGGTAGACGACGCGCTCGCGGCGACGGTGGAAGAGGATCGTCGTCTGCGCAGGCGCGATCGGCGGCTGTTCGCGGTCCGACGACCAGGCCTCGTGGAGGATCTGGACCGGCCAGTCGAATCGAACCCGCTGCGAGGCGCGCACGAGCTGGAAGCGGAGCAGCGGCCAGCGCTCGGGCGCGATCGCCGCGAGCGCCTCTCGCTCGAGCGGTCGATCGTCCGGCGCATCGAAGAGATCGACGAGCATCCATTCGAAGGCCGCGAGGTCGGGCGCGAAGGGCCAGCGCGAGATCAACGGCTCGACGACGGGCCCTGCCAGGAACTCCGGGAATTTCTCCCCTGCGAAGCGGAGCGAGAAGCTGCGCGAGGGCCGGGCCATCGTGTAGAGCTTCGCGAAATCGTGGAAGGCGTCGTCGCCGATCGCCGCCCGCAGCGCGCCAAAATCGTCGCGCAGGACCTCGTGGAGGCGGGCGAACTGGGCGTGTTCGTAGATCCAGAGCCGATCGTCCGCCGACACGCCCCGATCCGCGCGGACGTGATCGAGGACGGAGAAGTGCGGGGCCGGATCGGCCGCGGGCCGGAGATTCTCCGGCGGGTCCGCGTGCGCGATGAGGCGCGCGAGTGAACGCTGGAGCGCTCGCAGCGGGATCGATTCGCTCATGCCCCTTCCTCCAGCGCTGCTCCGAGGCGATCGAGGATCGCGCGGGCCTTCGCGGCCTCTTCCGCGACGCGCGCGAGGGGCGGGATCGACTCGTCCCACTCGATCAGGGTCGAGACCGGGCCGACCCGCCGAACGAAGCGTTCGTACAGACGCCAGACCTCCTCTCGGACGGGGCTGTCGTGGGTGTCGACGAGCAGCGGCCCCGCCTCGCTCGGACCGGCGAGATGGACCTGGAAGACGCGCTCGCCCGGGATCGAATCGACGTATTTCCCGGCGTCGAAGCCGTGATTGTGGGCCGACACGAAGACGTTGTTGACGTCGAAGAGGATCCCGCAGTCGGCCCGCGCCGCGACCGCCGCGAGAAACTCCCATTCGGGCATCTCGTCTTCGCAGAAGGCGAGATAGGTCGAGACGTTCTCGAGCGCGATCCGCCGGCCGAGGCGATCCTGCACGCGCGCGATCCGTTCGGCGACGTGGTCGATCACGGTCTCCGTGTAGGGGAGCGGAAGCAGGTCGTGGAGCGAGCGGCCGTCGATGCCGGTCCAGCAGAGATGGTCCGTCACCCATTCGGGCTCGAAGCGCCGCACGACGGCATCGAGCCGGGCGAGGTAGTCGTCGTCGAGGGGATCGGCGGATCCGATGTTCAACGAAACGCCATGCAGCGCGATCGGAAAGCGCGATCGGACTTCATCGAGCATTCGCAGCGGACGACCGCCGGGAACCATGTAGTTCTCGCTGATCGCCTCGAACCAGTCGATCCCGAGACGCGCCGGGGACGAGCCATCCAGGATCTCGGCATCCAGGATCTCGGCATAGTGCTTCGGGCGCAGCCCGATGCCGATGCCGAGAAATTTCGAGGGAGAGGCTGCGAACGTCGAGCGCTTCGTCATGCGGGCATCCGGGGATGTCCCGGGACCAGGCCTCATGGAAGGGGAGCGGAAGGGGGCCTGATCCCGGGCATCCAGAAAGCGATCAGTTCTTCTCTTCGCTCATCTTCGCCTTCGCCGCCTCGCACTCCTCCGGCGTCAGCATCGCGAAGCCCTCGCCCGCACAGCCGTTCTTCCCGGCGCAGGCGTTCTTCGCGGACTTACAGGAGCCATGACCCTTGCAGCTGTTGACCCCTTCGCACTTGATCTTCTCGGCCGCCGGCGCCTCGTCGGCCGCAAAGGCCTGCCCTGCGCCGAGCGCGAAGAGTCCCGCAACCACCGTGGCCAGCGCCTGATTCCGATTTCCGATCATCTTTCGATCCTCCGAATGCGGGCCCGGGATGGGCCCGTTTGTTGAGCGACACCGAACGATCGTCGCTGGCGCGCGTCGCGTTCACGCCAGCGCTCCGAACCCACGACCCGGCCGCATCACGCAGCCGCGTCGTCAGGGCGTCAGGAACGTCTCGCGAGCTGCCGCCGGATCAGCGCGTCGGCCGAGAACGCGCCCGCACCGAAGACGACGAGACCGAGCAGCAGCACGATGTATCCGAATTCCGCCAGGCCGAAGAGATCCGAGAGCTCCTCCACGTCCGACCAGAGCGCCGTCGCGATCGCGACGCCCATGACGCCGACGAGCGGCGCCGCCGCCATGCGCGTTCCGAGACCGATCAGGAGCAGCAATCCCCCGCCGAACTCGATGCCGGCGACGAGCGGTGCCTGGAGATGCGCAGCCGGGATGCCGAGGGAGACGAAGAAATTCGTGACCCCCTCGAGGTTGTGGAGCTTGCCCCAGCCGCTCTGCAGGAAGACCCAGCCGAGCGTCCAGCGGGCGAGCGCCAGCGGCAGCCATTCGATTCGGGGCGCAATTTCGTCGATCCGAGCGTTCGCTCGCTCGAGCAGGGACGCCATGCAGTCTCCTTCGATCCGTTCATCGCTCCCGCCGCATCGACCTCCGCGGGGCGGGGATCGAGCTCGCGGTGGATCAAATACGAATCGACGGGGGGCGCGGTTACAGGCGCGACCTCGCGGCGGGATCGGGTAACCGCGCAGCCGCGGCGGTCGTAGGGATGGGGGTTTGGCACTGGCGATCCTCGGGTTCTCGACCAATTCTTCCCGGGAACGCGCTGGCACCTCACCCGCTACCGTCGCGGCAGCCCCATCGAAGGGATCGATCGGACTCGGCGCTCCGACGCTCGGCGGGTCTTGATCGCAGCGCTCGCTCTCGGACTCCAGATCCGCGCGAGCACTCGACCGACTGGAACGAGAGGCCCCTCATGGATACCGAGCTTCCGAAGACCCTGGCCGACGCGATGGCAACCGAGCCCCTCTGGCTGCGGGCATGGATCCAGCTCTTGATCGTCGCGAATCTCGGCGCCGTGTTCTTCGTCGTCGGGCGCGAGGAGGGTCGATGGCGCGTTCGCCCCGAACCGATCACGATCCTGCTCGGCTTCGCCGCGGCGGGAATCTCGATGGGCGCGCTCTATGAGCAGATCGGCTACGTGCGACTGCTCGGCCTCGCGCATCTCGTCTTCTGGGGTCCCGTCTTCGCGTGGATCCTGCTGAGCCGGCGGCAGCGCCATCCCCTGCGCAGCGCTTTCGGCGCGTATCTCCGCTTCTACCTGGTCATCGCGGGAATCTCGCTCGCGATCGATGCGATCGACGTCGTGCGACACCTCGCCGGGGATGGACAACTCTGGGGGCGTTAGGCCCGAGAACCAGGTGACGAACCGGCATACGACGCCGCGCATCGATCTGAAGGGCCCTGGTCGGGTCTATGATCGATTCGCGACTACGGGCCGAGCGTGCCGCTCGTTCGCGTATCGTTGAGCGACCAGTCGTAGTCGAAATGGCGGATCTTCAGCGACGACCCCTGCGCGCGAATCCAGTCGGCGCCGGACTGCGGAACATGCCTCGTCACGAACGGGATCACGCCCTCGCTGAAATCCTCTTCGAACCAATCGAGAATGGGGCTCAGCCAGAGCGTCTTCGACGCACGGTCGATGCGCGCGCCCTTGCGCGGATCGGCGAGCCAGCGGCGCACGTTGTCCTCGAGCTGCGCATCGAGCCCATCCGACCGGTACGGCTCCCGCCGAAGCGGCGGACAGGAATTCGAGGCACACACGATCGCGGCATGGACGCGCGGCTCGCCCATCGGCCGCAGGATCCGGTGCTCGATCTCGTCGAGCGTGTAGGCGCGGCCCCCGATCGATCCGGCCGGCCGCTTCCAGACCGGCGAGAACAGGCTCCCGATCGAGCGGATGCCGTCGACCGGATGGTGCTCGCGAACGATCTCGATCGCGAGGACGTTGTAGGCATTGATCCAGAAGGCGAGCTTCTCCGCGCGCGATCGCAGCCGGTCCGGATCGCTCGCCGCCAGGCTGCGGACGAGCCGATCCCAATCGGGGCTCTTCTTCAGCGCCCGATAGTCGACACGCGTCGACGCGATGTCGTCGACGGCGACCGTATGACGTTCGAGCAGGGCGGCGTAGAGATCGAGATCCATGGCCTGCACCGGGGCCGTCGTCAGGGCGAAGGCGATCATCGTCAGGAGCCGGAGCAACGTCGCCAATTTCCCTCTCCGGTCGCGCCGGGGTCCTCGTTCCTGCCGAAACGTGCCAGCGCGTCTTCCCGCATCCGTGCGCTGCGCCGTTCGCGCGGGCCCGCGCGTCATCGCGTCCATTTCATCCACGCATCGAAGAGCCGCTTGATGCCGGGCGTCAGGCGGGTTCGGGTATAGAGCCCGGCCGCGGCCTTGATCGCCTCGGCCTGGGTCGGATAGGGATGGATCACGTTCGTGAAGGCGCCGAAGTTGCCGAGATTGCCCAGGTTCAGCCCGCCCG